>JACIWU010000010.1 GCA_014360805.1 Chloroflexota bacterium | reverse complement strand
ATTCCATCAACTACGTAAGCCCTGCGGGAACCTTTAGTATCCTCATTAGCATCAACATCCTGCTGTTTGCCATCTTTGGCGGTAAGGGCACGGTGGTCGGGCCGGTGCTGGGGGCGTTGGTTCTTATCCCACTCGGTCAGTTCCTGAATATTATCCTAGTTACCGAGTTGCACGTTTTGCTGTTTGGTGTGCTTCTCATAGCGACGGTGCTCTATCTTCCGGGTGGGCTAATATCGTTGTTCGGGCGACATCGCAAGAATCACACCTCATCTGCGACGGGAGCCGGTACGCCGGAAGCGGCCTCCGCTCCTAACCTGCTCCGGCCCGAATGCCAAGATGTGGAGCACAGGCAAATCAGCGATGAGGTGATCTTGTCGGCGCAAGGTCTTGTCAAGCGCTTCGGCGGCGTGGTCGCGCTGGACGGGTGCAGTTTTGATATCCGCAAAGGCAGTATCACAGGCCTCATCGGCCCTAATGGATCTGGGAAGAGCACTGCCATCAATGTGCTTACGGGCTACTACAAGGCCGATGGGGGGAGTATTACGTTCAAGGAGCAACGTTATGCTGGGCAGAGGCCGAGCAAGATCAAGGCCATGGGAATGGCCCGCTCGTTCCAAGAGACCCGTGTTTTCGGGAGCCTGACCGTATTGGAGAATGTGATTGCTTCTGTCAGCGGGCAGTGGGGTTTCGGCCTGATGCGACGGCGCTTGCTTCCCCATGAGATTGAACGGGCGGAGGAACTCTTGAGAATCGTTGGCCTGTACGACCTGCGCCACAACCTGGCAAGCGAACTGTCGTACGGTCAGCAGAAGTTGCTGGAGTTTGCCTCGGTGGTCATGGGAGATCCCGAACTGATTCTGCTGGACGAGCCGGCGGCCGGCGTGAACCCAATCCTCGTTGAGCGCATTATGGACGTCGTCCTGCATCTGAATCAGCAAGGGAAGACTTTCGTAATCGTGGAGCACGATATGGGCGTCATCATGACCTACTGTAATCCCATCATCGTGATGGACTCGGGGCAGAAGATCGCTGAGGGTAGCCCTAGCGAGGTGCAGGCGAATCCGCGTGTAATGGAGGCGTACCTTGGTGAATGAGCCGATTCTTGTCGTAGAAGGCCTGTCCGGAGGATATCGCGAAGACTTCAAGGTGCTACGGAATATTGACCTGCATGTGTTTCCTGGTGAAATCGTCTGCCTAATCGGGCCCAATGGGGCAGGGAAGTCAACGCTGCTGAAGGCACTGTGCGGGAATCTGCCCTATGTCTACGGCAGCATCCGATTTCTCGGCAAGGAGATCAGGGGCCTCAAGCCCCATGAAAGGTTGCAACTGGGTATCTGCTACGTGCCCCAGGGACGCCGCGTCTTTGCCGGAATGACCGTGGAGGAAAACCTTCTCATGGGCGCGTATACGCTGGATGATGCACGGCTGGTACAGCAGCGTATAGAACACGTGATTGAACTGTTGGTCAAGTCCAGGATTTCCTGTAAAAGTAGCGGCGTGAAGTTTAGGCGGCAATGCGAAACTCCTCTCGTCTCTCGGTTGACCTGCCTGCATTGGGTGGTATGGGCGGAAGTCCCAACTCGCTGCGCAGCCTGCGAAGCTGCTGGCGCTCAAACTCGGTCATCTTCACCCGCCGCCATCGCTGGCTCGCTTGCCACAGGGTGGCAAACACCAACTTGAGACAACTCTTCTCGCTGAAGAAGCGAGGAATCACTTTTGTTCTCCGCCGCTCCTCCAAGAAACTGCGCTCCAACAGGTTTGTCGTTCGGATGTACTTGTGATGGGCGCTGGGACAGCGCAGGTACACGATGCAGGCCTCCCAGTCATCCATGAAACACTTCATGGCAGAGGGATACAGGTCTTGATACTTCTTGAGCACGTCGGTGGCTATCGCCTCGGCAATCTCCTGGTTCGGCGCGTAGTAGGCGCTCTGAACGGCGCGCTTCACGTCGTCTCGCGCGCTGTCTGGCACCTTGTCCAGAACATTGCGAATCTTGTGCGCCAGGCATCGCTGCCGCAGCGCATTGCCCCAAACCTCCTTCACCGCACGAATCAGCCCAGGGGCGCCGTCAGACGTGATCAGCACCGGCGTTCGCAGCCCCCGCCTCACCAAGTCCCGCAGGAAGTTCAGCCAATCTTCGTACCGCTCCTTGTTCCCCAAGGCCACGTGGATCATGACCTTGCTGCCATCGCTGCAGATAGCCCAGGCGCACAGCACCCCTTCCTTGACCCCGCCCTGTCGCCTCAACGATTCATACACCGCATCCAGGAACAGGTACTCCACCTCAATCTCCGACAAGTCCCGTTCGCAGAAGGCCTGGTACTCTTCCCACAGGACCTCGGTCAATTCGCTCACCGCGCTGCGCGACAGCAAGCACTCCCCCGTGGCATCCCGGAACGCATCCTCTATGTCTCGGGTAGAAAGCCCTCGCGTGTACATCTGCACGGCCAGACGCTCCAAGACATCGGTCCTTCCCCCAAGTACATCCTTGGCCTTGGACCGGTAGGGTTCTGTCGCGTCGCGCACTTGTGGCACTTGCAACAAGATCTCCCCCTCCGTGCTCCGGATGCGGCCCGGCTCGTACCCGTTGCGATACCCCATCCTCGGCTGGCCCGGCGGACGACGCTCATACGCTCTCGTCCAAGAAAGTCTGTAACCTCTTGTTCCAGCACTTCCTGGATAAGCAACTGGGCTCCCAAACGGAGCAGCGTGTCCGCCGGTGCGTCTTGACTCTCCAGTCCCCGCTGCAAAAGGTTGGCAATCATTTGCTTGATCTGGTCACTTGGTGCTATTCTTCTCATGGCGTGAGGTCCTTTCTGCCCGTCAGGGCTTGGTGTGTTGATCACCACCATTGTACCTCACGCCGCTTTCTTTTTACAGGAGTATACGGACATTACCTCTGGATGTCCGGTTCCTCAAGAATATTGCGCTGCAGGCAGGCCGGTTTATCTTAGGGAAAAGTTTCTTGGTATCGGCTATCAGCTTCCCGAAGAAACACCTATTATGGCAGTTCTTGCCGGCCAAACCCGAGGGGTAGCACCCATCACGGTTTGATGGGGTGCTACCCCCCAGTCCCTTGGGTCTCATAAAAGATACTTTATCACCAGATACCTACTTTGGAAAGACGAGGTTCGCTAGAACACCTCGTGCGAAACTCCCGCGCCGCGGATTTGTGCGAACCCGCGGCGCTTTGTTTCCGTCGCTATCGCGCTACGTTGCGCATGACCAGGGGCAGGAATATGCGCCCGTGAGGCAAGGGCGTGATCTTCGGCGTGGCCTTGGGCGTCGCCGTCGGGGTCGCCGTGGGCGTAGGCGTCGGCGTGCTCGTCGGCGTTGCCGTCGGGGTCGCCGCGGGCGTGTCGGTCGGCGTCGTCGTGGGCGTGGCCGTGAGCGTCGGCGCCTCGGGCCACCACGAGACCGCCCACCCATCCAACGCGGGCGAGGCGCTGCCGTCCTGCGACTCCAGCCGCGCCACCAGTTTGAGAGCGGGGTAAGCCTGCACGCTCAGCGCCGCCAGGCTGGCCCCGCTGGGGACATCCATCAGAACGGGCGCGTCCGATGCGTCGTGGACGTCCACGTGGAGGGCAGCGCCCGCCGGGATGGTAGCGGTGTACACGAGTCGGCCCCACTGGCCGAGCGGGTTGGGCGCGATGAGCACGGAAACGGCCGCGCCTGCGGGCTTGTAGCGCTGATACGACAGGCGCACCTCATCCACGCGGGGCGACACGAGATGATTCGTCGTGGCCAGGTTGGCGCGCACCTGCACGAATCGCGCGGCGGGCGCGGGCACGTCCATGCCCGACACCGACAACTCGGGCGACCAGTCGCTCCACGATGCGTCGGGGGTGGCGGTGTTGCCGCTTCGCGCCTGGAACGACAAGGTCGTGCTCGCCGGTACCGAGGCGGCCCACTCCAGCGCGCCCCACCGGGTGATGCCGCCCGTGTCCCAAACGGGCGACATGTAAATGCCCATATCCACGTAGTTGGGGTCGTAGCGGGACATGTAGATTCGCCCGGCGACTTCGCGGCGGTCTTCCCAGGCCATGTGCAGGCGCCCTGATGCCTCCGCAATGGCGGCCGGGATGCCATGCTCAAAACCGGCGCCGCCTGGGTCGGCGGGGGCAAGGGAGGACCACGTCAGCCCGCCATCGGCAGAATAGGCGTGGGCAAGATTCAGTTGTCCGCCATCATCCTCGCGGCACAGGAGGTGGACGAAAGACCCGCCCACGGCAAGCACCGGGTTGTGCTGGTCTGCGGTTGTCTGCGGCGAGAGGATGCGGACGGGTTCGGCCCACGTGTTGCCGCCGTCCGTGCTCCGGGACACGAGGATGTCGTACCCGCTGGTGGGGCGATCGCGGTTGTCCCGCCACGCCGCGATGAGCGTGCCGTCGGTCGCCACGGCCAGGGACGGCGTGTCCTGGGCGCCCGCCACGCCATTGATGCGGACGTCTATGTTCCAGTGTGCGCCGCCGTCGGTGCTGCGGTCCACGTAGATTTTCCACTCGCCGCTGCGGTCGTCGGCCCAGATGGCGTACACGGTGTTGCCTGGGCCGGCGACGATGCGCGGGGCGTCGCTGAACTGCGCGTCAGTCGCATCGCTGATGCGAAATGCGCTGCTCCAACTGGCGCTGTTGGCGTAGAACACGCCACCGAAATCTACCGCCCAGACAACGTGTATCCTGCCAGACCCAGAGCGGGCGATGTCGGGGGCTTTGTTGCCACCCGACGAAAATGAGGCCAGACTGGTGAGCGTCCAGTCGGCGCCGCCGTTGGTCGTGCGGCCGTATATGATGCTATCGCCGTTGTCGCCTTCTTTGGATTCGCGCCACGCGGCGTGAATCTCGGTGGGGCTTGCCGCGGCGATGCGGGCAGGATAGCGGTACGCCGTGGACGGGTGGGGGATGGCACGGGGCGCCGTCCAGGTAACTCCACCGTCGGACGAATAGGTGTAGAAGATTTCCCACAGGGAAGAGGCCAACACATCTTGCCACACCAGGTGAATGCCCCCATCGGCATCGTGGGCCAGCGCCGGCGATTTCTGCGCGGCCTGCTGGGTGGGCGAATAGACCCGCGTCGGCGCGGAGAAGCCGGCCGCCGCCAGTTCCACGGCGTCCCCCTGCGTAACGACCCGCGTCCCGCTGAGGGTGCCGGCTGCGAAGTCGGCGGCGGTGGTCTGCGTCCAGGTCGCGGGTTCCTGCGCGAGCAGGAGATTGCCGTCGGCCACGAGCGTGTCGGTCATGGCCTCAAGGCTGGCGTCATCCGCAAAGGTGTCGTGCCACCAGGACTCACCGGTGCTTGGGGCGGCGGATGCAGCGAGGAGTGCCGCGGCCAGCGCGGCGAATACAAACAATGCGGTGGCGATGCGCGCGATGTGCGGTTTTGTCATGATTGCTCCGTCCGAAATTGGGATAGGCTGCCAACGGCCAGCACGCAGTGCCCTGTAGCCAGCCGTTCTCTTGCTACAACGCACGCTGTTCGCGGCAGGTGCGGCAACACGCGCCCTACGCGCCCAGCGCCTTGTCCAGGAGTTGCCACAGGTCCAGCACGTCCACGAACTTGTCCACCTCGTTGGCCAGGCGGCCCGCGCCTCGGAGCAGGGTGGGCGTGCACGTCGGGCAGACCGTGATGACGGTCTCGGCGCCGACGGCCAGCGCGTCGCGGATGCGGTTCTTGGCGATCTCCGCCGACAGTTTCGGGTTGACGGCGGTAACGCCGCCCCCTCCCCCGCAGCATGTGCTGAACGTGCGGTTGTGCTCCATTTCCACCAGGTTGATGCCCAGGGCGCGGATGATCTGCCTGGGCTCCTCAAAGACGCCCAACATGCGCCCCAGATGGCACGGGTCGTGGTAGGTGGCCGTCATGGCGACGGGCTCCAGCCGCAGGTCGCCCAGGCGCTCGGCCACGGCGACGATGGCCGGCTTCACCCGTAGCCCGTACTTGTCGCGCAAGGTGATGGTGCAGGTCGGACACAGGGTGAGAATCTCCTGGTCGGCGTAGGGCGCATAGACCTGTCGGAATCGTTCCTGCGCGCGGGCGAACCCCTCCGAGTCGCCGGTGGCTTCCACCACGTAGCCGCAGCAGACCTCGTCGGTGATGAGCGGGTCAAAGCCGGCCTTGTCCAGCACCGACAGAACCGTGTTGACCTCGGCGGGCTTGCTTTGATACAAACACCCCAGGTACAGCGGCGTTGTGCCCTCGCGTCGGATGGCCGTCGTGCGCGGGAAGAGGTAGCCTTCGGCCAGAATCTGCGCGGCGTTGGCCTGATGCTTGGGCGCGCGGAAGCCCGCCTCGGCCAGCGTCTCGCGCAGCGCGGTGATGATCTCCACATTGTGGAGGGCGCAGCGGGCGGCGCAGTAGCCGCACAGGAGGCACTCGTCGGCCATGCGCGCCATCTCCTCGTCGGGCTCAAGCGTGCCCTCCAGCAAGCCCCGCGCCACCAGCATCTTGCCCCGACAGGAGTAGGTTTCGTATCCCTCCACGCGGTACACGGGGCACTCCTCGCGGCAGAAGCCGCAGCGGGTGCGGTTGCAGGTGTAGATGTCATCTATGTACGGCATGAGGGCGTCTTGCGCAGTCATCGCAGCCACCTCGTCTCAAATTTCTTGCCAGGGTTCATGATGCCCGCAGGGTCAAACAGGGCCTTGACCTGCCGCATGTATTCCAGACTCGGGCCGTGCTCCAGGATGCTGAACCCGCCCAGGCGGTCGCCGTCGCCGATGTACGAACTCATGGTCCCCTCCAGTTCCACGGCCATCTGGCTCATCTCGCGCACGTACTCGTAGAAGTTGCGGATGTTCTCCTCGGTGGAGTCATCCACGAAGACGGCGAAACTGATGCTGGCGGTGGATTTGTTGGGCGCTTCATTGTACACGGTCATGCCCAGGACGTCCTGATGCCACTTCGCGGCGATTTCGCGGAAGCGGGCGTAGGCCTCGTCCAGGCGGCCGATGGGCAGGCCCAGGTCGGCGGCGCCGAACTTCTTGACCCGCTGGCTGTCGGGCCATTTCTGCTTGAACGGGATGAACTCCAGGCGATGCTTGGAGTCCCACCACCCGTCCACCATCTCCTGCTCGCGCACCATCTCGGCCCCGTACTCCTCCTGCAGGATGCGCGTGGTCTTGTCCATGCTGAAGTCCACCACGTCGGGGTCGCCGGCCCAGGAGATGAACAGGATGGCCTGCGCCCAGTCGGGCACCTGGGGTTCGCGGTGATACTTCTCGCGGTACGAGTGGGTGTAGAAGTGCAGGCGCTCGCGGTCGTTCATGTGGGCGCTGTCAATAGCAAGGCCCGCCGCCAGGAGCCGCTCCAGGGCCTTCGCGCCTTCGTTCAGGCTGCGGAGCAGGTACCCGCGCACCTGGCGGGTCTGGGGCAGCGGGAAGACGCGCAACGTGGCCTCGGTTACTACGCCCAACGTCCCCTCGGATCCGACGACAAGTTCCATGAGTTTGTAGCCCGTGGACGTGAACGAAGCCTTGCGGCGTCCCAGTCGGATGGCCTCGCCCCGCCCCGTAACCAGCACCAGGTTGGTGAGGTTCTCCAGAATCTTGCCGTAGCGGATGCCGAACGTGGAGTCGTTGTCGCAACCGATGCACGCGCCGATGGTGCAGGCGCGCTTGCTTTCGGGCTGGTGGGGGAACCACAGGTTGTGGCGGGCCAGGTGCTCGTTGAGCGTCCAGACGGTGATCCCCGCCCCGACGGTAACGGACAGGTTTTGCAGGTCCAGTTCCAGGATTTGGTTCAGTCCTTTGGTCTCCACCATGATGCCGCCGCGCCAGGCCGCCACGCCCCCACCCATGCCGGTGCCGCCGGCGAAGGGCACGACGGGCAGGTTGTACCGCAGCGCCACCTGCACCAACTGGACGACCTCATCGGTGTTGTGCGGAATGACGACGAGGTCGGGCAGGTCTTGCGCCGAGCGGTGGCGGGGGCTCCAGTCGCGGCTGTAGGCCATGCGGTGCATGGGCGAGACAGTAACTCGCTCCCCGAAGATGGCTTGCAAATCCTCAAAGGCGCGTTGGATGTAGGTATCGGTGGACATCGCATCACTCCTTTGTGAATGCATGGCTCGGGTTCTATCCCTCAACGTGCAGGATGCGCTCGCACGAGGGGCAAAAGGCCACTTGGGAGCGGTCGCGGGCCTGCTGCGCGATGGCGATGGGCACCGAAACGCCACAGGCGCTGCACACGTTGGCGCGGGTCAGTAACGCGACCGGGCGGTTGCCTTTGCGGCACGCCAGGTACTCGTAGAGGCTTACGCTCTCGGGGTTGAGGGCGGCGCGGATTTGCGCGATGGTGCCATCCAGCGCGGCAATGCGCCGCTCAAGTTCCTCGCGTTGGCGCGTGAGGTCCGCAACCTGAACCTCGCGCTGCGCCGTAACCTCGGCGAGGCGAGCGCTGGCGGCGGCGTGCTGCGCCTGGGCCTCCTCCAAGCGGATGAGCGCCTCAAGTAGGTCGTCTTCCAACCGCGCGATGCGGCGCTGGAGGGCTTCGCTTTCGCTCTGAAGGCCGGCCAGTTCTTTGGGATTGGTAACCTTGCCGCTGAACATGCGCTCCTCGGTGTTGGCCCGCTTGGTCTTGACGCTCTGGATTTCCAGTTCCAGTTCGCGGACGGCCGTCTGCGCCTGGGTCAAAGCGGCCTGGGCGGCTTTGGCCTGGGCGTCGGCGGCTGCCACCTGGGAGGAGTCTCCGAGGGTGGCGATGACCTGCGCGAGCCGTTGGGCGCAATCGGCCCGTTCCAGTTCGGCCTGCTGGAGGCGGTACAGGGTCGGCGTGATTTCCACTGGGCCCCTCGCGTGCGTGTTGGCGCATTTGCGCGGCCCATTATACCATGAGGGGCAAGGCGAGGCAATTGCGGGTGTGGCGGCGCTGCGCCCACCGGCCCGTTGACGCCAGGCCAGTTCGTGGTAGAATGCACGCGCGACATTGCAACCGGAGAGTTCTATGCCCACCCGCGAGCCGAACGAGCGTCTCTGGATCGCGCTTTGCGTCTGCGCGCTGCTGGCGCTGACTCTTGTCCCCTATGCCGTCGCATGGCTTGCCGCTCCGAACGGGCTGGTGTTCACCGGCGTGCTGTACAACCCCTGGGACGGCCACTCGTACCTGGCCAAGATGCGGCAGGGCTGGGACGGCGCGTGGCTGTTCCATCTACCGTTCACCGAGGAACCCCACGACGGCGCGTTCATCTTCACGTTCTACCTGCTGCTCGGACATCTGGCGCGGGCGCTGGGTCTGTCGCTCCCCCTGACCTTCCACCTGGCGCGGCTTCTCGCGTCGGCCTTCATGTGCGCCTTGGTGTGGCGCTTGTTGGGGCGGTTCTTCGGCGGCGCGGCGCGGCGGCGAGCCTTCCTGCTCACGGCGCTGGGCGCGGGGTTTGGCTGGCTGTTCCCGACCGCCGACCCGCTCCTGCCCGACCTGTGGATTCCCGAGGCGTTTGCGTTCTACAGCGCGCTGTCCAACCCGCACTTTCCGCTGGCCATCGGGCTGATGGCGGCGCTGGCCGACATGAGCCTGGCCGACGGGCGGCCTGGGCGGCTGGCGTGGGCGGCGGCGTGCGGGCTGACGATGGCGGTGGTGCAGCCGCTGGCCCTGCCGGTCATCGTGGCGGTGCTGGGGGCCTACGCGATGCTGCAACGCCTTCGGCAGCAGGGCTGGCGAAGGCCGCTGGGCGTCGCCGTTGTGGCCGGCGTGGCAGGCGCGCCCGTGCTGGGGTACGACGCCTGGGTGTACGGCGCGAACGGGGCGCTGGCGGCGTGGTCGGCGCAAAACGTTACCGCGTCGCCGCCCGCGTGGCACTGGCTGGCCGGCTACGGGTTGATGGCGGCGCTGGCGGCGGTGGGCGTTTGGGCGGCCCTGCGGCAACGGCCCTCGCCGCTGGATTTGGTGTTGGTGTGGGTTGGCGTCGCGGCTGTGGGGATGTACGTCCCATTTGCGCTTCAGCGGCGATTCTCCATCGGGCTGGAGGTTCCGGTCGGGATTCTGGCCGCGGCGGGGTTCGGCGCCTTGACCGCGCGGGCGAAGCCGCGCCTGGGGAATCTCGCGTTCGCCGTGGTGCAGGCGGCGGCGAGCCTGTCCTCGGCGATGCTGCTGATCCTGGGCATCGTGGGCGCGGTCGGCGGCGAGGCGCGCGTGTTCGTGAGCGGCGACGAGGCGTGCGCGCTGACCGCGCTTCGGGATGCCAGCGGCGGGCGCGGAGTCGTGGCGGCGTCGCCGACGCTTAGCACCATCGTGCCCGGGTGGGCCGGCAACCCGGTGGTGTACGGCCATCCCTATGAGACGATTCGCGCTGCGGAGAAGAAAGCCGCGCTGGAGCGATTCTTTGCGCAGGCCGACGAGAGTGCGTGCCGCCGCTTTCTCGCCGAGCACGGCGTGGCGTTCGTGATCTGGGGGCCCAGGGAGAAGGCGATGGCGGCGTCGTTCTCGCCGCAGGCTATAGGGCTGCGCCTGTTGGCGCGGTGCGGGACGGTTGAGGTGTGGGCCTCAGGGGAGCGGCCATGAGGACGACCCGTCGCGAGTGGGTGTGGGCTGCGCTCCTCATCGGCGCCCTGACGCTCATCAGCCTGTGGCCGCTGCCCATCCATGCCGACCGCCTCATCATGCCGGCGCGAGGGGAGTTCTCGGACCTGGCCATCAGCCACTGGCCGATGGAGTCGCTCCTTCGGGAGTCGGTTCGGGGGCGGGGCGAGTGGCCGTTCTGGATGGCAACGTATTTCAGCGGCCAGCCGCTAGCGGGCAACCCACTGGCGGGCTTCCACTACCCGCCGAACTGGCTCCATGCTGCCTTGCCCACGGAGACGGCCTTCGCCGTGTTGGCGCTTCTACACGTGGGATTCGGCGCGCTGGGCATGTTCGCGCTGATGCGGAGAGGCGCAGGGCTGTCGGCGGAAGGGGCGCTGCTGTCGGCTGTGGTCTTCTCCTTCGGGGCGCGCCTGGCGGCCCATCTGGGCGCTGGACATGTGAGCATCGTGTACGGGTGGGCGTGGCTGCCCTGGGCGGCGTGGGCGGCGCTTGCCGCGCGTTCCTGGCGCGACGGCTGGCGGCTGGGCCTCCTGCTCGCGGCGGCTTTCCTCGCCGACGTGCGCATGGGCTACTACGCGGTGTTGACTGCCGCGGCCATCGGGCTGGCGCGCGGGATAACGAGCCTGTCGCGGCGCCCATCGGTGTTATGGCGGCAATGGAGCGCGACGATCATCGCCGTGGCGCTGGCTTTCGCAGGCGGGTCGGCTATTCTTGCCCTGCCCTTGGCGGAATTGCTGGGTCAGGCCACGCGTGCCGCGTTGTCGCCCCAGGAGGCCATGGCCCTGTCGCTGCCGCCCGCTGCCCTGCTCGGGGCGGCGCTGCCGCTGGAACCCGCCACGCACGAGTGGGCCACGTACCTGGGGGCCACGGCGATCGCGCCGGCGGTCTTGGCGATCTGGGGGCCGCGCCGCAGGATGGCCTGCACGCTGTCGGGATGCGCAGTTCTTGCGGCGGCGCTGGCCCTGGGCGCGCACACGCCGCTCTACGGCCTGGCGCTCCATGTGCTGCCGGGCCTGGGCCTGTTGCGGGTTCCGGCGCGGTTCTGGATTCTGGCGCTGGGGTGCGTGAGCGCGCTCGCGGGGATGGACCTGGACGCAACCGCTGCCATTTGCCGCGACCCGCAGGCGAGGCGGCCGGCAAGCCTGGCGCTGGGCGCGACGCTGACCGCTCTCGGCGCGCTGGGCGGGTTCGCAGCGGCAGCGGGGCTTGGCGAGGTCGGTGCCCACCTGCGTTTCGGGATCGCGGGCGCGGTCGGCGTGGTCTCGTTGGCGCTGGCCATGCGGGGCCGAGCCGCCCGAATCGCCGCCGTCCTGGTCCTGTGCGCGGCATTTGCGGATGCAACCGGCGCGGCGCGGGCCTGGTGGCATCTGGCGACGGTGGACGAGGTGGTCGCGCCGGGGCGGGACGCCGCCGCGTACCTGGCGAGCCTGCCAGACCGTGGGCGCATCTACTCGCCCAGTTACAGCGTCCCGCAGCAGACGGCATGGCGCTACGGTTTGGAGATGGCGGACGGGGTGGATCCGACCCAACTGCGCCGCTACCGCGATTTCATGGCGCTGGCCGGGGGCTATGCGGATGCCGGGTACAGGGTTACCATTCCGCCGTTCCCGCCCGACGCGCCGACGGAAACGGCTTTTTCCGACAGCCAGCCCAGCGCCCGCCTGTTGGGCCTGCTGAACGTAACGCACCTGGCGGCGGCATTCCCGGTGCAGGTGGACGGCTGGGAGTTCGTTGGGCGGGTGGCGGACGCGTACGTGTACCGGAATACGCAGGCCATGCCGCGGGCGTGGCTTGTGCACGAAACGCAAGCGTGCGGCGACGCCGAGGCGTTGGGCCGACTCGCGCAGTTGGATTTGGCGCGGCAGGCCGTGATCGGCGCCGAATGGTCGGGATTCGCCGCCACCGCCGGCGGGGACGCCGCCGACGACAGGGTGCGGGTGGTGGCCCGCTCTCCGAACAGTCTGGAGTTGGACGTGCAGGCTTCGGGGCCGGGGGCGCTGGTGGTAAGCGAAATCTGGTATCCTGGGTGGCGCGCTTGGGTGGACGGGCGGCCCGCGCCAGTGATGCGGGCGGATTTTCTCCTACGCGCCGTGCCGATTGACGAGGCAGGGGCGCATCGCGTCCGTTTGGCCTACGCGCCGATTTGGTTCTACGCGGGCGCGGCGGTCTCGGCGCTGACGTTCCTCGCCTATGGCGTCGCGACGGCGTTCGGAGGGAAGCGATGAGGCGAGTGGCCTGGCGGGATGCGGTTGGTGTCGGCGCCGTTGTGCTGGCCTCGGCGCTGGTGTCCTGGGACTTGCTGTTCGGGGGCCGCGTGCTCTACTGGGGCACGGCGTCGCTCCAGTTCCTGCCGTGGCACCGGTTGGTGGCCGACGCCATACGCAGCGGCCACGCGCCGCTGTGGACGCACGCCCTGGGCAACGGCGCGCCGCTCTTGGCAAACCTCCAGTCGGCGGCGCTGTACCCGCTGAACTGGTTGTACCTGGCGCTGCCGACTGCCCAGGCGATGAGCACGCTGTTCGCGTTGCATCTGGCGCTGGCGGGGGTGTTCGCCTACGCGCTGGCGCGGGCGTGGGGCTTGCGGCCGGCGGCCGCGTTGGTGGCGGGCCTGGCCTACGGGTTGGCGGGGTTTGTGGTCTCGCGGGCGCAGTTCGGCAGCATGACGAGCGCCTACCCCTGGTTGCCGGCCAGCGTCCTGATGGCGGAGCGGCTATGTCGGCGGCCATCGCTCACGCGGGCGGTCGGGCTGGCGCTGACGCTGGCGGTGTTCCTGTGCGCCGGCCACGCGCAGATGCTGTACTACGCGCTGCTGTTCCTCGGCGCGTATGCGCTATGGCGGGGCTGGGGGGGACTTCCCGATGCGCGACGGGCGCGGGGAAGCCTGGCCGCAGTGGGTTGGCTGGGACTAGCCGTCGCGTTGGTCTTGCTCCTGGGCGCGGCGCAGGCGCTGCCCACGGCGGAACTCCTGGCGCAGTCGCAGCGCCCGTCAGGCCCCGACTACGAGCGCGCCATGACCTACTCGCTCTGGCCGTGGCATCTCCTGGCGTTCCTCGTGCCCGACTTGTTCGGCAATCCCGCGCAGGGCAACTATTGGGGATACGCCAACTACTGGGAGGACTGCGGCTTCATCGGCGTGCTGCCGCTTGTGCTGGCCGCGCTGGTGGGCGCGAGCAGCCTCGCCCGACGGTTCGCCCGCAAGCCGCCTCGCCCCGATTCGGTTCCGGCCGGCCCGACGCCGACGGGCTTTCTGCTGGCGGTTGCCGTGGTCGCGGTGGCGATGGCGCTGGGAAGCCACAGTCCGCTGTACCTGCTGGCGTACCGATGGTTTCCCGGCGTTGCCTGGTTCCAGGCGCCCGCGCGGTTCCTGTTCCTGTACACCTTCGCGGCGGCGATGCTGGCCGGATTCGGGGCCGAGCGCCTGTCCCCTTCGCGGGCATGGGTCTTCTGGGGGCGGCTGACGCTGGCCGGCGGGTTGGCGGCCTCGGCGATGCTGGCTATCCTTCAGAAGGTGCCCCCCTTCAGCGAGAGCACGTTTCCGGCGGCGCTGTTGAGGCTGGCGGCGACGGCGGCGGCCATCGGCGCGTGGGCAGCGGCGTGCCCCAGGCGAGGCGATCCGCGCCGCGTGGCCGCATGGAGGTGGGCGGCGGTGGTCATCGTGCTGGTGGATTTGGCCACATTCGGGCGGCCGCTCATCCCAAGCGCGCCGCAGAGCGCCTTCGCGGGCGATGCCGACATCCCGACGTTCCTACGCCAGGCGTCGGGCACGTCGCGAATTCTCACCACGGAGTCCTACGAGTACAACACGATGTTCTCCGGCTTCACGCGCTTCGCCGACCTCGGGCCGCAGGACGAGGCGACCGTCAGAGGACTGCGGGCCAGCCTGTTGCCCAACCTGTGCGCCCTTGAGGGGATTGAGACGGCCAGCAACTACGACCCGCTGCTGGACGCGCACCATGTGGAACTGCGGCGGCGCGCCGAGTCGGCGGCGGGCGACGCGCAGAAGCGCCTGTTGGGGCTGATGAACGTGCGGTATGTCATTTCGCGCACGCCGATCGCGGGGCTGCGCGTCGCGCGGGACACGCCAGGCATGGTCATCGGCGAGAACGACGCGGTGTTCCCGCGCGTGCGCGTCGTGTCGTGCGCGCGGCGGGTTTCCACGCCCGACGAGTGGGATCGCATCCTGCGCGAGGGCGACTTCCGTCCCGACTGCGTTTGGCTGGAATCACCGCCCGCGCTCACAACCGGAGGCGCGGAAGCGGGGACGGTGCTCTCATGGGCAGCGTCGCAGAACGGCCTGTCGGTTCGCGCGCGCACGGATGGGCCTGCCTACCTGGTGGTGAGCGAGACGTACCATCGCGGCTGGCGCGCGTGGGACAACAGCGCGCCGGTTCCCGTGCTGCGCGCGGACTACGCATTCATGGCCGTGCCCATGAGCCGGTCTGGGGAGCACGTCGTGGAGTTGCGGTTTGCGCCGGCGACGTGGCGCGTCGGTTGCGGTGTCTCCGCCGGAGCGGCGGCATTGGCGGCGGGGGTGCTCCTTTGGCCTCTGGCGCGGCGCAGGCGAAAGGCAGTCGGAGGAGGTGCGCGGGAATGAACACCGTCGCGCGGCCCGGCAGGCAGTGGGTTGCCCTCGCGGCGTTAGTCGTCGCGGGGTTGGCGCTGGCGTTGCTCCTGCACCTGCCCAAGCGAAGCCCCGGCTACATGGACGCCTACTACCACCTGACGATGGGCGAGCGCATCGCCGGCGGGCAGGGGTTCACCGAGCCGTTCGTGTGGAACTACCTGGACGCGCCCGAGGACATCCCGCACCCCAGCCACCTGTACTGGGCGCCGTTGCCGAGCATCCTGGCGGCAGGAGCCATTCGGCTGTTCGGGGATTCCTACGACGCCGCCAGTTTGCCGTTCATCGTGTGCGCGGCAGCGCTGCCCCTGCTCACCTTTGGCCTGGCGCGGCAGATGGGCGCAATCCCGCGCGAGGCGGCGGCGTCGGCGCTCCTGACGCTGCTCGCCGGCTTCTACGCGGCCTACTGGACGTCGCCGGACAGTTTCGCGCCGTTCGCGGTGGCGGGGTGCGGCGCGTTGTGGCTGATGTCGCGGGCGCACGAGCGCAGGTGGCGGGCGCTGGCGGCAGGCGTTTGCGCGGGGCTGGGGCACCTGGCGCGGCCCGACGGGGTGCTGCTGATTCTGGTCGGCATGTTGGGTTTGTTGTGGGCGGGGGCGCGGGGCATCATGGGGCGCAGGGCGGCTGCGCGCGCGGCGCTCTGGATGCTCGTGGGGTACGCGGCGGTCATGGGGCCGTGGTTCGCGCGCAACTGGGCAGTCGCCGGTTCGCCCCTGGCGGGAGGTGGGCTGAGCGCCTTGTTCCTCCGCGACTACGACGAACTGTACGCGGCGCGGCACATTCCAACCCTTGCCGATTACCTGTCGTGGGGCTTCGCCTCCATCGTTGCGTCCAAGGCGACCGCGCTGGTGTCCAACCTCATCACGCTGGTGGGGGCGCTCCTCGTGGTGCTGGTCGGGCCGTCGGCCTGGGGGCTGTGGGCGGCGCGGCGGCGCGTCTCCCTGTGGCCGGCGATGGCGTTCGGGACGCTGCTGCTCGTGGCGATGAGTTTCGCCTTCACCTTTCCGGGGGTGCGGGGCAGTTTCTTCCACTCGGCGGGGGCGCTGGTGCCGTTCCTGTTCGCGGCGGTCTTCCCGGGCCTGCGCGCGGGTATAGCATGGGCAGGCGCGCGGCGCGCGTCATGGAACGCGACGCAAGCCTATCGCGTCTTCGCAGTGGCGCTGGTGGCGATGGCGGTGGCCGTCAGCGGGGTGCTGTACGCGCGGGCCATCGGAGGCAGGCCACCGGCGGTGGCGCCGTGGAACCTGCGCTACGATGCGTATCCCGTGGTGGCCCGATGGCTGGACGCCCACGCCGAGGCCGCTGACCGCGTCATGGTCGGCGATCCGCCGGCGTTCTACTACTACGCCGGGCGCGAGTGCGTCGCGATCCCGTCGGACGGCATGGAGGCTCTACGCTTCGTGCAGGCCAAGTACGGCGTCCGCTGGCTGGTGTTGGAGTACAATCATCCGCGCTTTCTGAACACAATCTACGATAAGGGCCAGACGCCGCCGGGCTGGATCTTGCGGCAGGTGTTCTACGATGCTCTGGGGGAGAAGGTCGTGCTGTATGAAATGGCCGAAGGGGAGCGATAGGGGCATTCTTGCAGCGGCGGTGGTCGGGGTGGCGGGGGCGCTGGCCTACGTGGGCTACGCGGCGGCGCAAGGCTACCCCGGCTTCCCCCTGGACGACGGCTGGATTCACCAGACCTACGCGCGCAACCTGGTGGAGACGGGGGCCTGGGCCTACGTTCCGGGCGAGGTGAGCGCAGGCTCCACCGCGCCGCTGTGGACGCTGGCGCTGGCGCTGGGGTATGCGTTGGGCGCGCCTTTCCGCGTGTGGACGGCGGTCGTGGGCGGCCTGTCGCTGGGGGCGGTGGCTGTGGTCGCGGGTTGGGTTGCGCGGCGGCTGTTCCCGGGCCTCGGCGTGGGCTGGGTTGCGGCGCTGGCGTGTGCCCTGGAGTGGCATCTGCTTTGGGCCGGGGCGTCGGGGATGGAGACGGCGCTGTTCGCGGCGCTGGCGCTGGCCGTGCTGGGCGGCGCAATGGCCCTGGCACGGGATGATCGCGCGCGGGCATGGCTGGGCTGGGGGCTGCTGGGCGGCGCGGCGTTCCTCACGCGGCCCGAGGGGTTGCTTCCGCTGGGGTTGGGCGGGGCGTGCCTGCTGACAGTTCGGCGCGGCGACTGGGCGCACGGCAGGCGCGGCGCGGCCCTGATGCGCTACGGGCTGGCGGTGGGCGGCTTCCTTCTACTCGCCGTCCCCTATCTTCTATTCAACTGGAAGGCGTCGGGGGCGATCCTGCCCAACACGTTCTACGCCAAGCAGGCCGAGTATCGCGAGGTCGCCGAGGCAGTGCCGTGGCTGGTGCGGCTGATGCGGGTGGCGGGGGTGCAGTTCGTGGGGGGCATGGTGCTGCTGGTGCCCGGCATGGCCTTGGCGTGGCGGGACATCGGCAGGCGGCGCGACTGGATGGGGTTCCTGCCGCTGCTGTGGTGGGCGGCCACCGTGGTGCTGTACGCGACGCGCCTGCCGGTAACGTACCAGCACGGGCGGTACGAGATGCCGGTGATTCCCGCGCTGTTGGTCTATGGCGCGCCAGGCACGGCGTTGCTGGCAGCGAGGGCGAAAGGTCGGGCGGGACGCATCCTGTCGCGCGCGCTGGCGCTGGCGGCGTGCGCGGTGCTGGCGGTGTTTGTGCTCGTGGGCGCGCGGGCATACCTGGCCGACGTCCGCATCATTGACACCGAGATGGTGGATGTGGCGCAGTGGCTGGATCGCAACACGCCCAGCGATGCCCTCATCGCGGCGCACGACATCGGGGCGGTGGGATACTTCACGCGGCGGCGCCTGGTGGACTTGGCGGGGCTGGTCAGCCCGGAGGTGGTGCCGTTCATCCGCGACGAGGGCCGCCTGTACGAGTACATTCGGGCGCGGGGGGCCTCGTACCTGGTAACGTTTCCGTCGTGGTATCCGGAGATGACGGCGCGGCCCGACGTGGTCATGGTCTATCAGACGCGCTCGCCGTGGACGATTCAGGCGGGTGGCGATAACATGGCCGTCTACCGGCTGCGGTGAGCGCGCGGGCGATTTTGTTGGGTTGCGGGCTTGTGATATGATACACGCTATGCTTGCGCAGGCTCCGAGAGTCATCGGAAATCGGCTCCGCCGCGTACATGCCTGGACGTGGGCCGCCGCACTGCTGACACTGGCAGGCGCGGCCCTTCGTGCGTTTCGCCTGGGTTCCCACAGCCTGTGGTACGATGAGGGGTTCAGCGTGTATCTGGCCTCCATGTCCCTGCGCGAGGCCACGGCCTGGACCGCCCGCGATGTCGCCCCGCCGCTGTACTACTATCTGCTGCACTTCTGGCAAGCCGCGTTCGGCACCAGCGAGGCCGCCGTTCGGTCGCTCTCGGCGCTGGCCGGAACCCTCACTATCCCCTTCATGTACCTTGTGGGCAAGGCGCTATTCGGTCGCCTGTCGGGCTTTCTGGCCGCCGCGCTGGTGGCGGCATCCCCGCTGTACATCTGGTACTCCCAGGAGACGCGCACCTATGCCCTGCTAACGTGTCTCGGCCTGGTGGCGGCGTGGTTCCTGCTCAAGGTGCTCACCGAGCGCAGCAGGCGTCGGGGGCTGTATTGGGTGGGGCTGCTGTTCGCTGCGGCGGGCGTGAGTCTTTCGCACATGACCGGCGCGCTCCTGCTGGTTTTTCTCGCCGTGGCCTTCCTGCTGGGCTGGGCTGCCTGGGTTCGGCGCGCCGCGGTGCTGGCAGAGGCGCTTGCGGTGGCCGCGGCATTCGCGCTGCTGCACGTCCCCTGGATCCTGCTGGCGGCGAAGAACCTCGGCCTGTATCGCGGCTACTGGCAGGGGACGCTGGGCATCGGCGGAGTGGTGCGGCGGGCCTTCTTGTCCTACTGGACCGGCGAGACGCTGCTCAGCCAGACGGCGGAGGCGCTCCTGCCGGCATTTGTCGCGGTAACGGCGTTGACAGCGGTGGCGCTCCTCGTGGCCGCGCTTCGGCGCACCGGCCCCCTGGGAGAATCGCCGCTGCCCCGTTGGTTCGCGCTGCTGTTTCCGACGCTGTACACGGCGTTGCCCGTGGGACTGTTCATCGCGCTGTTTCTGAACCGGCCCAAGTTTGAGACGCGGCACCTGCTGTTCGCGTCGCCTGGGTTCTTCATGATCCTCGGCGCGGGGCTTGCCTTCATGCTGGACGCGCGCCGAATCCGCACGACGTGGGCGCGGTGGGCCGCGCGCGGCGTGGGCGCCGTGGCGCTCGTATTCGCGCTCGGCGTGTTCGCGTATGGCAACTACAACAACTACTTTGACCCGCGCTTCCAACGGGACGATTTCCGCAACGTGGCGCGATATATCAAGGAGCGCATCGGCCCCAACGAGACGGTCATCCTGTGCGCGGGGCATTTCTTCCCCGTGTTCCAGTACTACTTCGGCCCCGACAACTGGCACCCGCTTCCGCCCGACCCGATCCTGGACGTGGAGAACGTGCTGACGTATCGCGTGGCCGATGACCTGAACCGCATCCTGGCGGGCAAGGACGGCGTGTGGGTGGTCTTCTGGCAGGACCACATCGCGGACCCCAACGGCATCCTGACGATGATGCTGAATGAGGAGGGGTCGCGGCTGCCTTCGGGGCCGCAATTCTGGGGCGTGCGGTACGTGCATTGGGCGTTGAACCAGGGCGCGCATTTCTCCAGCGAGCCGCAGGTGCAGTACCCGCAGCGGGTGAATTTCGGCAATCGCGTGGAGTTGCTGGGGTTCTCCGTCGGCATTGCCGGGCACTTGCTGCTGTACTGGCAGGCGCTGCAACCGCTGGACCGCGACTACTCGGTGTCCTTGCGGCTGCGGGACGGCGCGGGCGAGTTCTGGGGATCGCTGGATCGGCGGCCCGCCGGCTACTACTTCCCCACGAGCCGCTGGCGGCCGGGGGAGCCTGTCTTCGGGAGCAATCCGCCGCCGGCGCTGCCGGGGACGCCGCCAGGGGAGTATTTCCTGGAAGTGGTGGTGTACGACGAGGCCACAGGCGAGCAGCTGGACGTGTTGGACGCGGCCGGAGCGCCGCAAGGGCAGTCGGCGCGCATCGGCCCGGTGCCGGTCCGAGCGCTGCAACCCGCCGACGTTGCCGACCTTCCGAACGGGCGCAACCCTGTGATACTGGGCGGGAACCTGGGCCTTGTCGCATGGCAGATGGACCGACAACAGGCGTCGCCCGGGGAGACGGTGTCCATCGTCGCGTTCTGGGAGGCGGCGGGGACGGTCGCGGCCGACTACGATGCGGCGGTGGCATTGGCGGGCTCGGATGGGGCAGTCGTCGCGGAGAAGGTGTTCTCGCTGGGGACCTCGGCCTACCCCACGTCGGCGTGGGGGCCGGGGCGCCCGGTGCGGTGGGTGGCGAGGGTACCCGTTCCGGCGGCGGTCGCGCCCGGCACCTACGTGCTGAAGGTGGCGCTGCGCGAACGGGCGAGCGGCGCCGCCGTCGGGGACTCTGTACCCATCGGCGCGGTGGAGGTGAGCGGGCCGGCGCGGGTCTTCACCCCGCCGCAGGCGCAGATGATCGTCTCGGCGCGGTTTGACATCTACGCAGAACTGTACGGCGCGGACGTGGAGCCGACAACCGTTGCCGCGGGCGAGCCGATTCGCGTTACGCTGTACTGGCTTGCGCGCGAGGAGGTGCCCAAGTCCTACACCGTGTTCGTGCACCTGATTGACGCCGAGAACCGAATCTGGGCGCAGCAGGACAGCATCCCGCAGGGCGGCAACCGACCGACCACAGGCTGGCTGCCCGGCGAGTATATCGCCGACCAGTACACGCTGTATGTGAAACCCGACACCCCGCCCGGCGAATATTGGATTGAAGTAGGCCTGTACGACGCCGGCGATCCGGCCTTCCCGCGACTGCTCGTGTTGGGGGCCGACGGGCAGGCTACAGGCGATAGGGTCTTGTTGGCAAAGATTGCGATACGGTGATAAAATGGGAGCCTCTAGGGGAAGCGCCGGGAGGCCACAGGCGCACTGTCTGCGCGACGATGCGGGGCTGCGCTGCGATCCGCTGCACACCAACCTTCTGTGAGGGGGCATTGAAAGAGTACGCTGCACCGAGACGGCTATTGGCGAACTCCTGCGTGAGGGGGCTTTGCCTGTCGCAATTCACGGCGCTGGTGGGGAACTTTGCGCTGTATTTCGCCTCCATGGCGCTGGTGGAGGAGATCACCCATTCCAGCACGCAGGTTGGCCTGATGATCTTCTCCAGCACGCTGCCCGGGTTCCTCTTCGGGCTGATCGCGGGGCCGTATGTGGACCGCCACGACCGCATCGCGGTCATCAAGTTGGGGTGCATCCTGCGGGTTCCCATCGGGATTGGGTTCGCGCTGGCCATGTATTTCGCGCCGCATACGTCGTCGCTGCTGTGGGTGATCTACATCTGCAACTTCCTGCTGTCGGCGCTGGCGCAGTTTGTCGTGTCGGCGGAGGCGTCAGCGATCCCGCGCTACGTAACGGCGGAGCAGTTGATGGGCGCCAACTCGCTGTTCAACCTGTCGTCGGTGGTCTCGCAGGGCGTGGGCGTGATCCTCATCGCGCCAATTCTGCTAAAACTCGGCGGGGCGTGGCTCGTGGGCGTCGTGAGCACCGTCTTGTATGTCCTGTCGTGGGCGGCCATCGCCGGCCTCCCGCGCAGCGGTTCGGAGTTTGACCCGACCAAGCCGACGGTCAAGAACGGATTCTTCTCCGCCCTGGCCGACTTGAGGCAGGGCTGGGCCTATATCGCCAGCGACCGCTTCGTGTGGCTGGCGGTGATCCAGATGGTGCTAGCCGCCACGTCGGTGCTAGCGGTGTCCACATTGGCGCCCGGTTTCGCCAACCGCATCCTGGGCAAGCACGTGGCCGATGTAGCGTATGCGGCGCTGCCCGCGGGCCTGGGGTTCGTCGGCGGCCTGATGTTCATCTCCAGCCGCCACGGGCTGCGCATGTCGCGGCAGGCGTGGTCGGCCCTGGGGTTGACGCTATTCGGGGCGGGGCTGCTGGGCTTCTCGCTGCTCACGATGCTGAAGGGGCTGCATTTGCTGGGCCTGGCGGTCGCCGTTGCCCTCGCGGGCTTTGGGTTCGCGCTGACGATGATTCCCGCGCGCACAATCTTGCAGGAGCGCCCCGCTCCCTACATGCGGGGCAGGGTGATCTCCACGCAGATCGTGCTGGCCAATGCGGCATCCACGCTGCCGATGCCCGCCACGGGAGGGCTGGCCGACATCTGGGGCATCCAGCAGGTTCTGATTACCATTGCTTTCATCGTCCTGGCGATGGCCGGGCTGAGCGTCTATATGGTGCGCACGGAGAGGGCCAAGGCGGTGGCAGCGGCCTCGCGCAAGGTGGAGGAGGTGTCTTGAGGAAGTCAGTCTGGGTTCCGTTCCTGGTGGGTTTTCTGGCGCTGGCGGCACTGCTCCTGGTCGGATGCGGGGCGCGTCCGCTCCTGTCGGAGGTGGATGTCAGCCCAAGCCAGATTACGCCCAACGCCGATGGCGTAACCGATGTAACGCGCATCTCCTATCGGCTGACGGGCAACGCCGACTTGTCCATCTACCTGGTGGACGCGCAGGGAGGGCGACACTACTTCCGCAAGGCGCAGCGACGCTCGGCGGGGCGGTATGGCGTGGATTTTGGCGGGGTGGTGGACGGCCGAATGCTCCCCGACGGCGACTACGAGTTGGTGGTGGAGGCGGTGGATAGCGAGGGCCGCACGCACCGCGTCAGCCGCACGCTGTCGCTGCGCGACGCCGACACGACCCCACCCGAGTTGCTGAACTTCAGCGTGTACCCGCAACGGTTCACGCCGAACCAGGACGGGTACGACGACCGCGTGAAGGTGTCCTACTACCTGACCAAACCCGCCGATGTGCGCGTGTTCCTGGTGGATAAGGACGGCAATCGGTTCCCGCTGGCCGAGCAGGAAGGCGTGGTGAAGCCCGGCGAGGTCGGGACGCACATCTACGACTACGCCGGGGGCGTGGATGAGGGCGCGACGCCGCCGCCCGACGGCCTGTACGAGGTGCGGGCCGAGGCGCGGGACAAGGTGGGCAACTTCACCGTGGTTACGAGCACGCTGGAGATCGCCGACGGCGGCGTGCCCCGCGTGGACATCGTGCAGGCGGCGGTGGAGTTCTATCCCAGGGTGGTGCCCATCGGGCAGGTTCTCGCCTTCACCCTGACCGTGGAGAATATCGGGTCGGTGCCGGTGCGAACGACAGGCCCTGCGCCGGGGACGCTGTACACCAGCAGCCAGAACTTCAACACGTTGGGCTATGCCGAATCGCCGGGGGCCTGGCGTGTGGGCATTGACTTTGAGGGCAACAGCAGCGGGCGGCCCTATCCGTACCGCTGGGCGCTGGCGCCCGACGACCAACTGACGGTCATCGGCGAGGGCAAGTACCTGATGCCTGGCCAGCGCGCCACCGTAACCGGCTTCATCCGCATCACCGACAAGCCGCCCAGAACCTCGCCCCACTTCTGGGCCGGCCTGATCCACGAGGACGTGCGGATTCTGCTGGATCACGTGGACGCGCAGACGATTGACATTGCATACTAGCCGTTTGCCGTTGGCCGTTAGCCTTTAGCCCGAGGCGCAAGGCGATTGGCCAGTGGCCCAGCGCTAAAGGCGAATGGCTAAAGGCTAGTGGCTAATGGCTGAAGGCTACTGGCTATGCAAGATCTCTCCATCATCATCGTGAGTTACAACACGCGAGACCTGACGCGGGCGTGCGTGCGCTCGGCTTTGGATGGCCTGGCGCGGTCGGGCCTGCGCGGCGAGGTGTGGGTGGTGGACAACGCCTCGGCGGACGGCAGCGCCGACATGGTGCGGGCCGAGTTCCCCCAGGCGCGCCTCATCGCCAACGCCGACAATCGCGGGTTCGCCGCCGCCAACAATCAGGCCATCGCCCGCTCGGACGCCCGGCACGTCATGCTGCTGAACTCCGACGCCGAGGTGCGCGGCGACGCCCTGGGCGCCCTGGTGCGCGTGCTGGATGCGCGGCCCAATGTGGGCGCGGTGGGTGCGCGGCTGGTGTACCCGGACGGCTCGTTCCAGCACTCGGCCTTTCGGTTCCCCGGCTTCGCGCAGATTTTCCTGGACTTCTTCCCGCTCCATCCCCGCCTGCTTGACTCGCGGGTGAACGGGCGCTACCCGCGCCGCCTGTACCAGGGCGCGGAGCCGTTTCCGGTGGATCACCCGCTGGGGGCGGCGCTGATGGTGCGCGCCGAGACGGTGCGCCAGGTGGGGCCGCTGGACGAGGGCTTCTTCATGTACTGCGAGGAGATTGACTGGTGCTGGCGGATGCGCAAGGCAGGGTGGGAGGTGCTGTGCGTGCCGACGGCGGAAGTGATGCACCACGGCGCCGGGACGACCCGCCGATTCCGCGAGGAGATGTTCGTGGCGCTGTGGCGTAGCCGCTTCCGCCTGTACGAGAAGCACCGCGGGGCGCGGTACGCCGGATGGGTGCGGCGCTGGGTGCGGCTGCTGATGCGGGTGGACGGCGCCCGAATTCGGCGGCGGTTGGCGCGGAGCCAGATTGCAGAAGCCGAGGCGCGGGCGCTGCTTTCGGCCTACGCGCGCGTCGCGGCGCTGTGATTCGTTGCCCGGTACGCCGGCGAGGGGATTCAACCGCGAATAACGCGAATCTGCGCGAACGAATTTTCACCGCCGAGACGCATAGAACGGATAGACGGCATGAAGATCGCAGCGGTCGTATTGACGAAAAACGAGGCGCGGCACATCGCCGACTGCCTGGCTACCCTGGCCTGGGCAGACGAGCGCGTGGTCTTTGACTCGTTCAGCGACGACGCGACGGTGGACATCGCCCGCGCGTCGGGCGCGCGCGTGATCCAGCACGCCTTCCGCGGCTACGCCTCGCAGCGCAATGCCGCCCTGGAGCAGGTGGCCGCCGACTGGATTTTCTTCGTGGACGCCGACGAGCGCGCCACGCCCGAACTCGGCGCCGAAATCCGCCAGGTCGTCCACCGCCCCGAAGTGGGGTGGTGGGTTCCCCGCAAGAACATCATCTGGGGCAAGCACATCCGCCACACGGGCTGGTCGCCCGACTACCAGATGCGCCTGCTGAAGCGCGGGTTCGCGCGCTACGACCCTGCGCGCGAGGTGCACGAGGTGGGCCTGCTAGACGGCGGGGAGGGCTACCTGCGCAACCCGCTCACCCACTACAACTACGACACGGTGCGGCAGTTCCTGCAAAAGCAGGGCCGCTACACCGAGTACGAGGCGCGGATTCTGTTGGAGTCGGGCGTTGTGCCGCGCGCCCGTGGGTTGGTGGGCCAGCCCCTGCGCGAATTCTGGCGCAGGTTTGTCCAACTCCAGGGCTACAAGGACGGCGGCCATGGCCTGCTCCTGAGCGTCCTGATGGCCTACTATGCCTTCCGTCGGGTGCAGATGGCGCGGAGGATTGCCCGTGGGCGGTAGGTTACGGCGCATCAGGCGGGCCGTCTCCAGATCTTCCCACGCGGCGGCAACCGCGCTGTTCCTGCTCCTGTTGCTCATTGGCCTCCGCTCGGACGCCTACCCCCACACCAAGGTGCTGGAACAGCGCCTTGAAGTCCTCACGGCGGGCAAGCGGTTCAGCATCGCGGCGTGGGAGGCGCAGGCGCTGGCCGACAAGGCCCTGCAACTCATCCGCGGCTCGCGCCTGGACGAGGGCGACACGGGCACGGTACGCGAGTTCTTTGACGTTGCGGCGCGCATCGGGAGCCTGCGGGCCGAGGCCGAGCGCCTCGCGGCGCAGAAACTGCACATGTCGGCGCGGGCGGCGGAGATTCAGTCCGAGTTGAACGCGCTGTACGCGAAGCGCGACGCGCTGGAAGACAAGGCCGAGGACATCCTGGCGCTGCAGGTAACGCGCGCGCTCCGCGAAAACAACCTGCACACGCGCATCCTGTGGTGGGATGTCATCTGGCCGCCCGTTACCAGCGAGTTCGTGGACTTACCGCTGCTGCTGGTTGTCTCGCCCCGCGAGCGCATTGAGCGCCGCGCGGACTACCTGCTCATCCCCGACCTGACCGTGGCCGAGATGGAAGAGATTGAGGACGCCGTTCGGGACATGGGGTATTCGGGGCTTGTAACCCACATCGGCGGGCTGTCCACGTATCCGGCGATAATCCCCGAAATCTACGGCCTGGGGTTCGTGCTGGACACGATGCCGCATGAGTGGGTGCATGACTTCCTGGCCTTCTACCCGCTGGGCTGGGCCTACGGGACTTCGGGCGAATTGACGACGATGAACGAGACGGTGGCCGACATCGTGGGCGAGGAGATCGGGCAGTATCTGGCGCGGCGCTACTATCCCGAATACGTGCGGGAGCCGCGGCCTGCGCCAACCCCCGCGCCGAAGCCCACGGAGCCGCCGGCGTTTGACTACAACACCTTCATGCGGGAAACGCGGCTCCGCACGGACGAGTTGCTGGCGCAGGGGCGCGTGGACGAGGCCGAGGCCTACATGGAGCAGCGGCGGCTGGAACTCCAGGAGCACGGCTACTACATCCGCAAGTTGAACCAGGCCTATTTCGCCTTCCACGGCTCGTATGCCACCGGGCCAGGCTCGGTAAGCCCTATCGGGCCGCAACTCCAATCCCTGCGACGGGCGTCGGCCTCGCTGCGGGATTTTCTGTTCACGGTGGCGCGGATGCGCTCCTACGACGACCTGGTGCGCCTGGTGGGCACGCCGACGCCCACCCCCGTGGCGACGCCGGCCACCCCCTAGTCCGACGCGGTCTAGCGGCTGCCCTCGTCAAAAGGGGCAATCGTCGCCTCTCCGTTGGGCGACGCGGTCAACTGTTGGAGTTTCAGTTCGGCCTTGTCCAGCAGATTCTGGCAGTGGCGGGCGAGAAGGCTGCCGCGCTCAAACAGGCGGATGGTCTCCTCCAGCGGCAGATTTCCCGTTTCCATCCGTTCCACCAAATCTTCCAGTTCGCGGAAGGCTTCCTCAAAGGACAGGGCCTCTATGTCCGGCATATCATTCATGGCGTTTCGCTCTCCTTGGCATCTTGCCCATCGGTAACGCGTCCGTGGAATCGGCCATCGCTTACCTGAACGCGAATGCGATCGCCTGGGCGCACCTGCTGCGTGCTGGATACGACGCTCCCCGACGGCACGAGCGACACGATGGCATATCCGCGGGCCAGCGTGGCCTGGGGCGATGCGGTCTCCAGGCGGCTCGCCAGCGCCGTCAGCGCGGCGCGCTGGCGGGCCAGGCTTTGTCGGGCCATCAGGGTGATTCGGTGGGCGTACTCGTCGGTGCGTTGGCGGCGGCTCATGATCTGGGCCTGGGGCGAAGCGCGCACCAGCGCCTTGCGCACGTAGGCGAGACGTTCGGCGAGCGCCTGGATTCGGCGCGCGCCGATGCTGCCCATTCGCACCCGCAGGTTGTCCAGCGCGGCGGTCAACTCGGTGCGGTCGGGCGTAACGATTTCGGCAGCGGCGGTCGGCGTCGGCGCGCGGCGGTCGGCCACCAGGTCTGCGATGGTGAAGTCGGTCTCGTGGCCGATGCCGGTAACGACGGGGATGCGGGAGCGGAAGATCGCCCTGGCCACGCGCTCGTCGTTGAAGGCGGCGAGTTCTTCCAGGGAGCCGCCCCCGCGCGCCACGATAAGCACATCGCAATCGGTGTGGCGGTTGAGCGCCTCCAGGGCCGCCACGATCTGGTCGGGGGCTTCCGCGCCCTGCACCTGGGCAGGGGCCAGCGTCGCCGCGACGCACGGGAACCGTCGGCGCAAGACGTGCAGGATATCGCGCAGCGCGGCCCCGTCGGGCGAGGTCGCAATGCCGATGTGCCGCGGGAACTGCGGCAGCGGGCGTTTGCGCTCCTCGGCGAACAGCCCTTCGGCGCGCAGGCGCTCCTTGAGCCGCGCCAGTTGCACGTAGTACTCGCCCAACCCCGCGGGCTGGATTTCCTCCACATACAGTTGGTACACCCCCTGGGCTTCGTACACGCCGATTCGGCCGTGGGCCAGAACCCGGTCGCCGTCCTGGGGGAAGTAGGTGACCCGCGTGGCGGCGGTGCGCCACATCACGCACGCGATGCGGGCGCCAGCGTCTTTCAGGCTGAAGTACACGTGCCCCGACGAGGGGCGGGACAGGTTGGAGACCTCGCCCTCCACCCACACATCCCCCAGCGTCGGATCGTCCTCCACGAGCATCTTGATGCGCGCGGTGATCTCGCTGACGGTGAACGGGCGGGTAGGTTGGGAGAAGAGAGACATCTGGAACATGGCGTTACTCCCTGTCGCCGTGCGGCAACCTGGGGCGGGCGACTGTCATGGCCCAGACGGCCCGCGCCCCGGCTTCCAGCGCGGCCCGCCCGCAGGCTTCCAGCGTCGCGCCGGTGGTGCACACGTCGTCCACCAGCAGGATGGCCTTGCCCGACAGCGCCGCGGGGTCGCCGCGGAAGGCGTCGTGGACGTTCTGCCAACGCTCGGCGGCGTCCAGCTCCACCTGGGGCAGGGTTTGCCGCACGCGCCGCAGGCCATTTCGGATTGTGGGGATTCCGGCGGCGCGGCTGAACTCCGCGGCCAGCAGATAGGACTGATTGTAGCCCCGTTCCCGTTGCCGGCTGGGGTGCAGCGGGACGGCGACAACGGCATCCACGGGGAGGCGAAGCCCCTCCCATTCGCGCACGAGAAGGCCCGACAGGGGCTTGGCCAATACCCGTTGCCCGTTGTACTTGAAGTTGTGGATGGCCGAGCGGAGAGGCTCCTCAAACCAGGCGACCGAGTAGATGCCGCGCAGGGCCGATTCGCCCCATTGCGGCGCGGGCCTGGCGTGGAGCGGGCGCGGCCCTGTGCGGATGTAACTTATCCTTGACATGCACTCGTCGCAGAGCCACTGCCCCGCGCGCCCGCATCCGCCGCATTTGGGCGGGAAAACCCAGTCCAAGAGGGCATCCAGCGTCCTGGCCCATGCCATTGCGCGGCTCATCGCGTCAGCCCTCCGCATCGCCCAAGGCGATGAGGTCGCCCACCTCGGTCTGCGTGCGGCGAATCGTCGCGGGCGGGAGTTCCACGATGTAGCGGCAGCCGCGCACCAGGGGGCCGACCCGCCAGGGGCGCATGGAGTCCTGGGCGCGGAGCACCCGCCCCTCGCGGTCCAGGTACAGCACGTCTATCGGGAAGCGCATGAAGAAGGTGTGGATGCTGCTGTCGCCGACGAGAACCAGGGCCTCGCCTTCAGCCAGGGCTTTCGCGAACATCAGCCCGCGCAGGCGTTGCCAGAAGGTCCGCGCGGCCTTCGCCTGGCGGGCGAGCGTCGTTTGTTTGGAGCGGTTGATGACGATCAAAACAGCGTCCCGAAAATGTTAGAGTGGATGAGGATAAGAATGGCAGGCCCCAGTAGCAGGATGTAGATGCTCGGGAAGATGAGCAGGACCAGCGGGAAGGTCATCTTGAGCGGGGCCTGCTGGGCTTTCTCTTCGGCGCGCTGCCGCCTCCGGATACGCATCTGCTCGGACTGGATGCGCAGGACTTTGGCGATGCTCACGCCGAGTTGGTCGGCCTGGATCACGGCGGCGACGAAGTTGGTAACCTCGGGCACGTCCATGCGGGCGGCCAGGTTACGCAGCGCCTCGCGGCGGCTCTGGCCCATGCGCATTTCGGCGATGGCGCGCCCGAACGCGCGGCTCAGTTCGTTGTCCCACTTCTCGTTGACCTTCGCCATGGCGGCGTCAAACCCCAGGCCCGCCTCCACGCTGATGGTCAGCAGGTCCAGCGCGTCGGGCAGGGCGCGGATGATCTCGTTCTTTCGCGCGCGAATCTTGCCCCCAAGCCAGATGACCGGCAGTTGGAATCCCAGGAGCGCAAAGACAATCGTGAGGAGAAAACGCTGAGAGACCGGCGCCTTTAGAGCATTCAAAAACAGGAACGCCAGAGCGCCCAGCATGACGCCCGCCAGACCCCGCACGCCGAGGAAGTCGGTGGCGCTCCAGTTGTTGGGGTTGCCCGCGGCCTCCAGTTTCAGCCTCGTGGACTCCACGTATTGCTTGGGGAGGAAGCGGGTTACGAACCGCGCGCTGGCATGAATGAGCGGCTTGACGACGCGCTCGGAGAACGGCTGCGACAGTTCCAGTTCCTCCAACGTCAGCGGGCGTGCGCCGTATTCGGCCAGGCGCTGCTCCAGAGGCGTGGGTTCCTTGGTGCCCGCAAGCGCCGCGAAAATCAACAAGATGGACAGGCCCACGAGCAAGGATACGAACATCGGAACCAGCATGGCTTGTTCCTCCCTCGGACTACACCTCAATCTGGATGATGCGCCGAATGATGGCGAACCCCGAACCGATGAGGATGAAAATCATGGCGACCATGGCCCAGCCGCAGGGTTCCCGGAACAGCGACAGGATATAGTCGGCGTTGATGAGGTACAGGATCAGCCCAACGGCAAAAGGAAGCAGGCCCACGATGATGCCCGTGCCGGTCTGCTGCGCGGTTAGCACGCGAATCTCGCCCTGGATGCGGATGCGCTCGCGGATGGTGAACCCGATGGTCTCCAGGATTTCGGCGAGGTTGCCGCCCACCTCGTGCTGCACGTTGATGGCGGTGATCATCAGATCCAGGTCGGGGCTGGGCACGCGGCGCAGCATGTTGTTCATGGCCTGCTCGTAGGACAGGCCCAGGCCGATTTCGCGGACGACGCGCTCAAACTCGGTGGACACTGGCGGCGACAGTTCTTTCGCCACGGTCTCCATGGATTGCAGCAGGCTGTAGCCGGAGCGCAGGGAGTTGGCTAGGAGCGTGATGGTGTCGCCCAGTTGGTTGTTGAAGTCCTTGATGCGCTTGCTCTGCCTGCGGCGCATCCAGATTCTGGGCAGGAAGTAGCCGGCCACGCCCCCAAGCACCGCGAGGAACAGGTCGCGCTTGAGCACCAGGAAGAACAGGAATCCGAGCAAGGTTGTCGCGAGGTTGAGCAGCACGAACTCGGAGACGGTGAGTTTCAGGTCAGCGCGGGCCAGTTGCGTGGCCAGGTTGGCCGCGAATTTCTGCCGGCCGATCATCTGATTCAGGGTGGAGGTAACCTGAACTCCCTGCCCGCCCGAGGGCGACGCCAGCCCGTCCTCGCGGGCGGCGTACTGGTCCAGGCGCGACGACACGCGCGGGTCGCGCCCCGAAAGCGCGCCGGCCAGGCCGATGAAGATCAACAGCACTCCCAAACCCAACAGAATGGACGCAATCAAGGATGCAGGCATTGCCTACTCCACATCACAGATGCGGGCCGCGTGAGCGCCCCATGAACGCCCACACCCCGCGGCCTCACGAAATCTTCTTTACGATGCCAAAGGTATCCGACGGAACGCGAATGTTGGCGGCCTCCAGTTTCTCCATGAACTTCGGACGAATACCCGTCGGGCGCAGCCGCCCGATGACCTTGCCATCTTCCACGCCGACCTGCTGGAAGCGGAAGATGTCCTGCATGACAATGGTGTCGCCCTCCATGCCGATGACCTCGGCGATGCTGACAACGCGGCGGACGCCGTCGCGCATACGCTCCTGATGCACGATGAGGTCAATGGCCGAGGCGATCTGCTCGCGGATGGCGCGGTGCGGCAGTTCCATGCCAGCCATGAGCACCATGGTCTCCAAGCGCGACAGGGCGTCGCGCGGGCTGTTGGCGTGCAGGGTGGTCATGGAGCCATCGTGGCCGGTGTTCATGGCCTGGAGCATATCCAGCGCCTCGGCGCCGCGCACCTCGCCCACGATGATGCGGTCGGGACGCATGCGCAGCGAGTTGATGACCAGGTCGCGGATGGTAACCTCTCCTTTGCCCTCAATGTTGGGCGGGCGCGACTCCAGCGTTACCACGTGTTCCTGGCGCAGTTGCAATTCGGCGGCGTTCTCAATGGTGATGATGCGCTCGTCGTTCGGGATATAGGCCGACAGAACGTTGAGGGTCGTGGTCTTGCCAGAGCCGGTGCCACCCGAAATTAGGATGTTGAGCCGCCCCAACACGCACGCCTTGAGAAAGTCCAGGGCCTCCTGGGTCAGCGTGCCATACTCCACCAGGTTCTCGGCGGTGATTGGAATCTTGGCGAATTTTCGGATGGTCAGCACCGGGCCGTTGAGCGCCAACGGCGGGATGATGGCGTTGACGCGGGAGCCGTCGGGCAGGCGCGCGTCCACATAGGGCGAGGCCTCATCCACGCGGCGGCCCAGCGGCGCCACGATGCGGTCAATGATGCGCAGCAGGTGCTCGTCGTCGTCAAATCGGACGGCAGTCTTCTCAATGCGTCCTCTCCGCTCAATGTACACCGCGTTGGGGCCGTTCACCATGATCTCGTTGATGGATGGGTCGGCCAGGAACGGCTCAATGGGGCCGTAGCCGATGATGTCGGCCACGATCTGCTCAAACATTCGGTGGCGCTCGGTGCGGCTGAGGATGATGTTTTCCTGGGCCAGGATGGAGTTGTAAAGTTCCTCAATGGCGCGCCGCACGTCCTCGCGCTTGTTGATGTCCAGTTTTTCGTCTATCTCGGAGACGAGGCGCTCCTGGATGCGCGCCTTGAGGTCGCGGTACGTCTCCTCGGTCTGGGTCATGGCTGCAGGCTGGCGGGTTCGCAATTCTTCCAGCCGCGATGCTCTTTCTTCCGGTTGTGTTCCCTCAATTCGTTTCAGAAGCGACATGGTAGCACCTGCCTCCTGTTACGGGTTGGCGTGCGTCAGATGGTGCGTCCGAACAGGCCGCGTCGGGTCTTGGGCACCGGGGCCGGTTCGGGCGTTTCGGGCTGCTCGGCGGGCTTCGGCGTGAGTTCGGCCACGAGCATCTGGGCCAGGTCGGTGATGGCCTGGGCCAGCGGGCTTTTGCGGTTGCCGAAGACCACGGGCACGCCTTCGTTGGCCGCCTGGATGGCACTCCGCTCGTCCAGCGGTATCTTGGCGGCCACCGGGTGCTTGATGCTGGCTTCAATGTCGCGCACGTTGATGGCACCGCGGCGGTCGGCCATGTTGATGATGAGCATGGCGCGCTCCTCGGGATATTGGAGCGCGTCGGTAACCTCAAAGAACAGTTTGGCGTTCTTGATGGACGGGATGTCGGGCGTGGTGATGAGCAGGATGCGGTCCGAAATATCCAGGATGCCCAGCATCAGGTCGTGCAGGGACGCCCACGTGTCCACAATGACGAAGTCAAACAGGGTGAGCAGTTCCTGGACGATGGTCTTGAGGTGTTCGGGCGCCACGAGGTCGGCGAGTTCCGGGCGGCTTGGCGCCAGGAGCGCCTTGACGCCCGACGAGTGGGGCGTGAGCACGCCCGTGATCATGTCGCTGTCCAGGTCCTTGATCTGCGGGATAAGGTCGGCGATGCTGCGGGCGGCCTGCAGGTTCAGCAGCACGGCCACGTCGCCGAACTGCAAACTGGCGTCCACTAGAGCCACCTTGTAGTCGGCCAGGCCCTGCAGCGCGATGGCCAAGTTGACGGCGATGGTGCTGCGGCCTGTGCCACCCTTGGGGCTGAAGACGGTGATGAGTTTGCCCCTGGGTTTGGCGGGCTTCACGGCGACGCCGGTTACGCCTTCCACGGGAACCCCGGCCTGCTCCAGGGAGATGCGCCGACTGAGGCCCAATTCGTACACACGCCGAATGCTGCTCACCAGGTCGTCGGCGGTGAAGGGCTTGGTCAGGAACTCCCGCGCGCCCGCCAGCATGGAGCGCCGAAGGTAGTCGGCGTCGGCCTGCACCGACATCATGATGACCTGGGCGTAGGGGAACTTCTGGGTGATGGTCTCGGTGGCCGTGATGCCGTCCATCCCCGGCATGTTGATGTCCATCAGGACGATGTCCGGCCGCGTCTCGCGGGTCTGCCGAACGGCATCCTCGCCGCTGGCGGCCGTGCCCACCACCTCCAGATCGCTCTCAAAGTACAGCAACTTGCGGAGGCTTTCGCGGGTCTCCGGTATATCATCCACGATGAGCACGCGGATTTTGCGTTGGGCGCTTCCTGCGTCGGTCATCCGATGCATTCCTTCACGCGATCGTTTCTCCCATCGGTCTATCGGGTCGCGGGCTTCAGAGTCTCAAGAGACTCGTCCCTCAGGATGGGCACCGTGATGTTGAATCGGGCCAGCATGTAGTCCAGGGTAACGGCTTGGGTGGTTACCTCTTCCTGGTCGTTGGGGTTGCGCAGGGCCAGTTCTACGGTGGCCTTGGCCTCCCTGGCGAACTGGAGCACCAACGCATCCTGCTGGGGCACAAGCAGGGTAACCACGGCGGGCGGCGGCGGGGTCGCCGGCGTCTGTTGTTGCTGGCCCGGCTGTTGTTGCTGCGTCGTCTGCACGGGCGGCACGTACCAGGAGCCCACGCGCAGGACTTCTACGTTCTGCAGCGTGAGTTGCGACACCAGCCGCGGAATCTGCACCCCCTGGATGTCGCCCGGTTGGTTGCGGTCCAGCGGGAATGCCACCTGGGTCTCTCGGTCCACCTGCAAGAAGCGGAACGTGATAAGCACGTCAACCCGGTCGCCCGATTTCAGCGCATAGGACACGCCGCTGAGTTCGTCAATGGGGAAGGGATAGGCCACCATGCCGAGCGGAACGAGGACCGACGCGGGACCTTCGCCGGCGGCCAGTTCGCTGGGCGAAGCGATCATCTTCGCCTGGATGATCTGGCCGGCAAAGATGGCGGTCTTGGCGTACTTGCCGGCCAGGTCCGCCGTGTTGCCGATGGCGTCGGCGGGGGCCGTGTCCACCGGCCAGTCGCGCATCTCCACGGCCAGCGGGTCAATCAGCGTGCCGTAGGGAATGTCCTGCAGGGCGACCGCCACCTTCCGCGTAACGACAGGCGGCTGCTCGGCAGGCTGTTGCGGCTTCTGGAGCATCGTGTACGTGATGAGCATGGCGACGATGGCCAGTAGGATTCCCAGGATGAGTAGAAGCCTAGATCTGCGTCGCATGAGACCCTCCTCCAGTCAACATGTCAGGGACGGCGGCTCGTAGTCTGTGCATATTGTACCCCTGTTTTCGGAAATTCGCAACCACCTGTACGCGCGGATTCGGCTCCGTCTTGTGTTGGCGACCAAGATGCGACGCACTTTCGGAAGTGCGTCGCACCTATCCCCGTGGCGCGAGCAACGATTTGGAACCGAGACTACGCGCGCTGGCGGGCAGATTTGCCCGCCAGCGTTGGTCTGTTTGTGTTAAGGACACCTGAGTCGGCGTCATTTGGGCGGCACGTAAACCTTGTTGGATTCGGGGCTGTCGCCGCACCCATTGACGGCCTTGACGTAGTACCAGCGGCCCGCTGTGGTCTTGTACGAATACGACGTGCCGGTGGTGCTGGTCAGGAACCCGTAGGTGCCATTCTGGGACGTGGCCCAGTAGATGTTGTACTGGGTAACGGGCGGCCCGGACGGCGCGTTCCACGCCAGGGATACATTCTGGCCGCTCCGGTTACCCGTCAGCGACGTGGGCGCGTTGGGCGTCAGGCAGGGGGTGGCCGTGGGCGTCGGCGTTGGCGTCGGCCCCGACGGGGTGGATGTGGGCGTCGGTGTGGAGGTGGGGCCTGGCGTCGGCGCAGGGCAGAACCACGGGTACCAGTAGTAGTCCAGGCTAGCGCCGCGGCTCATGATGGGGTTGCCGGTCTGCGCGTCCAACAGCATCCCGCCGATGTGATTCTCCACCACCTCATCATCGGGCCGAATGCCCGGCCACCACACCTGCACGCAGAAGCGGGAGCCATTCTGCACCAGGCCGTAGTCAATGTACTGCGTTTCCTGGTAGGGCACGTCGTCGGGATGCACGACGTACCAGGCGATCTGCAGCCGCGCGGTCTGGCCGGGCGGGAGTTGCACCGTGCCGCAGACCGTCTGCCACTGAGGTTCGTACTCGCAGATGGCCGTGTCGCCGTCGTCAAAGATGACATCGGGTGTGGTGGCAGGCGTGCTGGTAGGCTCCGGCGTGTTCGTGGGCGCGGGCGTGTACCCGGCTGGCGTTACCGTCGGCTTGTCGCGCTCGGTCAGGCGCATGACGACCACGCCCTTGTCCCACGGGCTGGGGTTCGTCCAGGTCCCGTCCACGATGTACGACACGAACTCGCCGTCCAGTTGGTGCTGGCCGATGTTGGTAACCTTGAAGGCCGCGAAGGTGATGATGTGGTAGTAGTACTGGCCCTTGAGTGTGTTGTTGTCTGTGTATGCGCAGACAACGTTGGGATAGTCGCTCTTGCAGGCGTTGGCGCAGTAGTCCGGGTCGTAGCGCGGCGAGTCCTTGTTGCACTTCTCGTCGGTGGTGAACTGGTAGATCTTGTCAAACACGGGCAAGAGCAGCACCTGGCCCACATCGGCCTGCTTGAGCACCGATTCCTTCATGCCGGGGTCGGCCATGTAGTTGGAGTTGCGGGACACGTAGCCCTGGTAGCCGTTCTCCATCCAGTATTTCAGGGAGTTGGCGTCGGGCGAGCACTTGGACGGGAATTGACAATCCCATCCCATCCACCCCCAGCGCGCGGTGGCGTGCTTGTAGTTGCCGGCGAACAGGCTGTACTCGTCGCCAACCTGGAAGTCAGAGTACAACACGGCCAGCGGCGCCAGGCCGCGTGCCGCCCACGCCGCGCCGAAACTGGCCTCGGCCTCGGCGCACATGTTCATCATGCCCAGGCCGATGAACCGCGAGAAGAACGTGGGGAAATTGGTACAGGACTTGACATAGACGCCCGCTGCCCTGTCCGGGTCGGGCACCGGCGACCCGTCGCCCGCGTTGATGGCGAAGGTCGTCTCGTCAGGCCGAATGTACAGCGCCTCCACCGTCTGGGCCTGGTTGCGCTGAGCCCAGTCCAAAATGATGTTGTACAACTGGCCGCTGGACATTCGTTCCTCCGGCGCGGACCCCTGGGCGATGGTGAGTTCGCGGGCGCCCGCCAGCGCCGCCGCGTCCGCCGCGTTCTGCATCTGCCGCCGCTGGACGTAGGCGTAACTGATGTCCACCGCGAACATGGCGAACAGCAGCAGCACCACCATCGCAAATGCGACGATCACCAGAGACTGCCCTTTTTCCTTCTGCAAAGTTGCTCCTTTCACTTCTCCACCTCCCAAGATGTCTAGGGGGGAGTGGCTGACTCAGTCTATGACCATCCGTGCCTTGGCGACCAGGTTGATGGGCGGGATGATGCGAGTCCAACTGCGGAACTGCGCCCGCACGATGACCTGAATCTGGTTGCCGGTTACGCAGAGGTAACGCTCGTGCTCATGCCAGCCGCCCCACTGGTCATAGCAGTGGATTTCCACCTGGACGTTGTCGGCACCCAGGGTGGACAGCATGGCGCGGGTGCGGAACTCAATGTTGTTGGGCGGCGGGTAGTCGGCGTCGGTCCAGCGTTTGGGCCAGACGGTGCCGTAGCGCGCGCCTTCGCGGGCCGCGTTGGCCATGCTGGCCCAGGTGAAGAACAGCCGCGAGAAGTCTATGGTGCCGATGATGATCAGCACAAGGATCATGATCACCATGGAGAACTCCACGGCAGCCTGTCCGCGCCGGCCCCTTCGCCACAGTTCGCTGGGTGTCTGTCGCATCAGCATAGTCTCGCCACCTCACGGATTCACCAGAATCATCATCTCGGCCCTGCGCACGATTCGGATGGAGTTCACACCGATGGCGCGGCCGAAGGTGAGCGGAAGGTCGTAGGTGATGGTAACGACGATGGGGGTGCCGGGCGCGACGCCGGACGACACGGCCACGTTGGACCCCGTTAGTTGCACCCCCGTGAAGTTCATCCCAGAGTCGTTGGCGAAATCCACCACGCGGGCGCGGATGGAGTCGTACCAGGTGGGGTGGTTGGCGCCGAACCTGGCCCCCACGCGCGCCGCGTTGGTCAGGACGATGGACGCATCCAAGACGCGCCCGATGTCAAAAACCGATGCCATGATGATCAGGATGATGGGCATGATCAGAGCCAGTTCCACCAGGCTCTGTCCGCGCCGCCGCGGTTTGAGGAACAGCCGTTTTCCCATCATTGCCACCTGCCTTTGCCTTCCTGAGAGCATCTGCGGTTGGCGAACCAAAGCCTCGTCAACCGTCTTTGCCTCTATTCTATGCTCCCAATCCGGCCTTCACAATAGGATTTAGGTACTGTCGGGTTATGATGGTATGAAAACGGCTTAACGATGATGGATGATGAAGTTGGAATGGGATGGGCAGGCCCCACTTGGCGCAGGGCCTGCCCCGGGTGTTCGGATTGGTCTTCGGGACGATGCACTACAGGTTGGAGATGACGGTGCTGAACACGTTGCCGATCGCTGGGCCAAGCAGCAACAGCACAGCGATGACGACGACGGCCACCAGCACGAGGATCAATGCATACTCAACCAATCCCTGCCCCTTCTCGCGGTTCAGATAGAACATGCCTTTGCCTCCTTTCTACAGATTGGCAGTTCCGATAATCTGCCTCAATTGTACGGCAGAACATTGAGAGGTTCAATAGGAAAGGGGTACTATCAGCGGGTGTCCTCGTTGCTTTGTCAGACATATTGATGTGAGGCAAAAAAGGCGCAAAAACCCCTTGACATCTGCGACATCGTAGCGTAAAATGTATAATGCGAATAGGAGTATAGCCGAATCGTGGGTTGGGTGCGCGTAGGTGCGTTCCCGATGGAAGCGCCTACGCCCAAGGCGGGCAGAATCTCTCTCCATGAAGTCTCCGTGGAAGGAGTGGCGGTTGTTCATCAACCGACACAGAAATCATCGCATGTTCGTGGCGGGGGGACGTTTCCCCCTGGGCTGCACGCAACCGAGCACGACGGTCGCCGTTGACCCTGTCTCGCAATGGTCGTTCTCACCGAACCGGGGTTGCAGACGAATGCCGGAAAGGGGGTGATGTGCGCGCTAAGAAAGACCGACCTCTCAGCAGTATCGGCTCTTCCGTTGCGTCAATGGTCCTTTGGTAGTGCAAACAGCAGAAAGGAGAAACGAACATGCACGGTAAGTATTGGAAAGCCCTCGGTGTGGTCATGGCGCTGAGCATGATCCTGGCGCTGGCCGCTCCGATGGCCCTGGCGAGCGGCCCCGAGACCGCGGCGTCAGCCTCGCTGGCGAAGATTGCCCCGACGCTGCGTCCGGTGGCGAAGGCGGGCGGCGAGACGCTCGTGGATGTCAACGTCTTCGTGGCCGCAGGCACCGACGTCAGCGGCTACATGGAGAAGGCGACCGTCCGCACGATCCTGGGCCTCACGTCCGTTGTGGGCAAGGTGAAGGCCAAGAACCTGCTCAAACTGGCCTCGGTCCAGGGTGTGACGGCGGTGCTGGACCCGATGCCGTATGCGCCTCCGCAGCCGGTGGACCCCGACCTGGCGACGAAGCAGGCGCAGGCCGCCGAGAAGATCCGCGAGCGGGTCGCGGCGGTGAAGGCGGCGGGGTATCCGGGCGCCTGGCAGCCGAAGCCCAATGAGGTCGGCGCGACGGGCTGGTGGGACGTGGCCGAGGGCCACAAGTCTGCAACGGCCTGGGCCAAAGGCTTCACCGGCCAGGGCGTGAAGGTCGCCGTGATTGACTCCGGCATAGACTTCGCGCACCCTGACCTGCAGGGCACCTGGGCCGTGAACAACGACCCCGAGTCCCCGTACTACGGCTGGCCCCTCGCCTTTGACGAGTACTCCATGCTGTACTACGCCTACTACTACGGCGCGTATGGCGGGTTGGGCCTCCGCTACTTCGGCACCTGGTATGCCGACACCTCCTTCACCATCACCGAAGATAACCCCACCTGGTCGCGCACCGGCTACACCTACGTAACCCCCGGCACCAGCAAGAGCGGCGTCTATCACATCGGCTGGTACCCGGACACCGCGCTCCAGAACTGGTGGTATGGCGAGAAGGTGGCAGTCCTCGTGGCCGACGAGCATGAGGCCGGCGTCTACGATACGGTCTACGTGGACCTGGACGACAACTACGACTTCTCGGATGAGAAGCCGGTTACCAAGGACGACCCCATCGCCTGGAAGGACAACTGGGATTCGGCGGCCGATGCCCCGGGCAGCGATGGCTACGCGGACATCTCTGGCGGCATGGTCTACTGGATCTCGGACGGCGAGAATCATCCCCCGGGGTTTGACTGGCTGTGGGCTCCCTACGTGGACGAGTTCGCGCCTCCGGGGCCTGGCAAGGTCGTGGCCTTCATGCTGAACGACCCGCGGCTGGCGGGCGGCGACCACGGCGTCCTGTGCGCATCGGCTGTGGTGGGCCAGGGCGTCGTTGACGGCAACGCGCCCCCGTACAAGCCCGAAGGCGCTGGCGGCATGGTCCAGGGCGGCGGCAAGAACGCCAAACTCATCGCCGTGGGCAACTTCTACCGCGGCGGCTACGCCACGGACAACTACTACTTCGTCGCGCTTGGCCCCGACGGCGTCCCGGGCACGGGCGACGAGGCCGACATCGTCAGCATGTCCTACGGCGGGTCGGCCACCGACAACGACGGCTGGGACTTTGAGTCGCGGTTCCAAGCGTACCTGAACAAGGCGGCCGCGCCCAAACTGTCGTGGCTGGCCTCCACCGGCAACGGCGCTATGGGCTACGGCACCGCCGCTCCGCCATCGGCCTTCACGGGCATGGGCATCGGCGCCTCCACTCAGTACGGATCTGGCACGGACTTTGATGTGATTGAGTCCACCGATCAGATTCTGTACGGCGACGTTCAGTCCTGGTCCAACCGCGGGCCTGGCGCGACGGGCGGCACGGGCGTGTCCGTAGCGGCCAACGGCGCGTGGGGCGCAGGCGACCTGGCGCTGAACGAGTGGGGCGATGGCTGGACCGCCTGGGAAATCTGGGGCGGCACAAGCCGTTCGTGCCCCATCGCGGCGGGCAACCTGGCCCTGGTCTATGACGCCTACTATCAAGCCAACGGCGAGTTCCCGACCTACGAGGTGGCCCGCGAACTGTTCATGTCGGGCGCGACGGATGCCCATCATGATCCATTCGTGCAGGGCGCGGGCGTGGTGAACGCCGACCGCGCCACCGACGTGGCGGGCGGCCTGTACGGCCTGCGCGTCTCGCCGGCGTTCTGGCAGGCGGGCGACTACCGCGGCGAGGAGATTGAAGGCTTCGCCAACATCGTGCACCCCGGCACCTCCACAAGCAAGACCTTCACTCTCTACAACCACGGTACGACGGACATCACCGCGGCCATTACGGATGCCTACTTGCAGAAGGTCGGCACCGTAACGACGCAGTTCAACGTGGATCAGCGCGAGGAGAGCGCGCCCAACTTCCAGCGCCTGGCCGACTACCTGTACGACGCGACGCCTCTGGTGGCTCCGGGCGGGCCGTACCACGACGCCGACCTGATGGTCGTCAAGGCGTGGTTCCCGCTGCAGGACTTCACCACGAGCGACGTGTTCACCGGCCCGTTGGCCTACGACCAGCGCTTCCGCGTGCTGGCGTATGACTGGACCGACCTAAACGGCGATGGCGTCCTGTGGACCGACCTCAACGGCAACGGCATCGTGAATGCCGGCGAGGACCAGGTCGGCGAGTACAACCGCTACAACTACGGGTACGACACCGGCCCGTCCTTCGGCATCACCGTTGGCAAGCCGGGCGAGCGGTACCACGATGGGCTGTTCGTCGGCGTCCAGCGCCGCACCCAGGCGAAGGTGAACCTCCAGACGCTGGTGCAGGTGGAAATCACCTTCTTCAAGCGGATGGATTGGCCGTGGCTGACCATTGACACGGGCATGGCAGCGGGCGAACTGCTGGTTCCGGCGGGCGGCTCCGCGACCTTCACGGCGACCCTGGACGTTCCTGCGGACGCTCCGCTGGGCGCCTATGAGGGCGTGGTGCTGGTGTCCGACCCGGGCGACGGCACCCACAACGGCCACGTGTCGGCCATCCCGGTAACGGCGATGGTGGCGGCGAACGGCACCGCCTTCCGGTTCGGCGGCGTGAGCCAGCCGACCCCGTATGACAACGGCGTGGTCAATGGCTTCCAGGATTGGTCCTGGCGGGCCGAGTCCGGCGACTGGCGGTTCTTCTTCACCGACGTGCCGGATCAGACGTTCGCGGACGGAACCTTCTTCGTGGCGAAGACCAACTGGGGCTCCTTCCCGACGGACATTGACACGCTGATCTACGGGCCTGAAGAGGACGACTTCTCCGCCATGGCTCCGGACATCTTCGGGCCGTACACGCTGGGCTTCAAGGGCGGCAGCCCGAACAAGAACATCGGCGCCGGCCAGTGGCTGTTTGACACGGCCACGGGCACGACCGAAGAGTGGGTTACCGCACCGCTGTCCTCGGGCCTGCACCTGATCATGCTCCACAACGTGCTGTTCTCGGGCCAGACGATCAACGAGCCCTTCAGGGGGCAGGTGGGCACCGCGACACTGAACCCCGCCATGGTGATCATTGACGGTCGCCAGGCGACAGGCGCGATCCCCGTTACCCTGACCTCGGATGTGGCCATTGACGCGCTGGCTGCCACCGCCTACGGCTTGGGCGGCGTGCAGCACTACGTGGTGCCGGCAGTGCAGGACGACCCGGATGATCCGTCCACGGCCACGTACCAGTACCCGGTAACCATCAACAACGGTGGGTTGCTGGAGGCCAGCACGCACGCGGCGGCCAGCGACGTGGACCTGTTCCTGCTCTACGACGCGAACGAGGACGGCGTGTTTGACTTCGCTCACGAAGTCATCGGCTCGTCCACCACGGCGACCGGCAACGAGTACGTGATGGTCAAGTTCCCGGCCGACGGCAACTACCTGGTGGCGGTCCACGGCTGGGGCGTTACGGAAGGCGATCCGGTGGAGATCACGATCAACGCCGTGCAGGGCAACGACCTGGCGGTGGAGAACGTGGTCCGCAACCCGGACGGCTCGTTCACCTTTGACGTGGCCTGGGACAAAGCCTTCACGCCCGGCATGTCCTACTGGGGTCTCGTGATGATCGGTCCGGCGCGCGCCCCCGGCATCTTCCAGTTGCCGGTGTTCGCCGCTTCGCCGCCCGAGCACACCGAGACGCTCGGCACGTCCGCGGATACCTACATTGACGGCTGGAACGCCGACAAGAACTTCGGTTCGGACACCCGGTTGAAGATCCGCCAGGGTGGCATCCGGGCGCCGCTGCTGAAGTTTGACGTGTCGGGCATTCCGGCGGACGCGAAGATCGTGTCGGCGACGCTGAAGATGTCCTACCTGGGCTACGACTCCGGCCACCACAATCTGACGGCTGAGCTGTACGCGCTCAAGCGGGATTGGGACGAAGCCGCAGCCACCTGGTTGTACGCAACGGCCGCCGACATGTGGGGCATGCCAGGCGCTGGCGACACGGCGAGCGACCGCGAGGCCGCGCCCGTGGCTACCGCTCTGCTGACGCCTGTAGCCGTACCCAGCGCTGCCACCTGGGTCCAGTTTGATGTTACCGACCTGGTCCAGGCGTGGGTCAGCGGCGACATGGCGAACGCCGGCGTGATCCTCAAGGGCGTGGGCAACGTCTCCACCGAGTACGTGTTCCGCTCCGCCAACCCGGCCATTCCTGCTCATGCGCAGTATGCGCCGGTGCTGGAAGTCGTGTACACGGTGGACTCGGAGATGCCTGTCCCGTGATGCGCTAGGCGCAAGGCTTCGCAGCAACAACGAGAGCCAGTCGCTCCTGCGGCTGGCTCTCTTCTTTGGCCCGACTTCCGCTCATGGCAGGGCTACGGCTCGCACAACACCGCCCGGGTCAGGCTGGTGTGGTACGTGTACACCTTGCCCCCGGCGCTCAGTCGGATGAGGAAGCCCGGCGTAATCACCTGCGCGTACATCATCCCGGGCTGCGGGCAGCCCAGGCTGGCGTCGCTCCACATGCGCTTCTCCACGGTTTGCACCTGGATCTCGCTCCGGGCGATCTGAAGTCGGGCTTCCAGGTTCGCAAGCGCCGCCTCCAGCGCGGCCTCGCTGCCTTCGGGGAGCGACACGGCGGGCGGCGTGGACTCCTGGCCGGACGCGGGGGACTTGCACAGGGCCACTCGCTTGCCGACGACGCGGTACGTATAGGTCGCGTCGCCAACCCGCAGGACGATCTCCTTGCCCAGCACGAGGCCGCCGGGCAGGGCCGTGCCCTTGGCAGGACCGGCGGGGCAGGGATCGCCCGCAGGCATCTCCTCAGTGGTGATGCTCACGAGTTCAATCTCCTCGGCGGAGATGCCAAGCCGTGTCGTCAGGTCATGCACGGCCTGCTCCAGCGGCTCGGTCATCTTCCGCGGCAGTGGCGTGGAAAACCCCAAACTGGGCATGGTTCCTCCTTGCACGGGCAGTGTCGCCGTGGCGTCTCCGCCCGACGGCCCGCTCGGCGTCGCGGTCGGGCCGGGCCCCGCCGGCGCGCACGCGCTGATGAGCAGGAGTACCCCTACCAATATCCACACGATTCGAGCCGTCATCTCGCTATCCTCCAGATGTGTCTTGCCCGCAGGCGGCCTTCGCGCTTGCGGGCGTCCATCTGGTAGACGACGCACGGGCCCGCCGGGTTCCCGGCGCAGGCGTCAGGCCCCCAGCCGCCGGAAGGCCTCGTCGGCGGAGATGCCGGCGACCCGAACCCTCTTGAGCCTGGCCGTGTGGCCGGCGATGATCTCCACCTGCGCGGCGCGGACCCCCAGGCGCTCGGCGAGGAACTTGATCAGCGCCTCGTTCGCCGCGCCCTCCACCGGCGGCGCGGCCAGTTTCACCTTCAGCGCGCCCTGGGCAAGGCCGACAATCTCATCGCGCTTGGCGTTCGGCGTAACCCGCACATGGAAGACAATGTCCCCTTCGCGCTGAATGATGTCCAACGGATTTAGCCCTAGCCTCATGTTCGCGATATTCATTCCCCAACCTCCTCTAGACACTTTGGACTAGGGAAAGCAGAATCGTCTCTATCACCTGCAACAGGACCAAGGCAACAATGGGCGTGATGTCAATCATTCCGATGGGCGGGATAACGCGGCGCAGCGGACCGAGAATCGGCTCGGTAATCTGGTCCAGGAACGAGACGACGGGATGGAACGGGTTGACGTTGAACCACGACAGGATGACGCGGGCCAGAATGGCGAGGCTCAAGAGATTGAACAGAAGTCGGATGAAGTTGTACACGATAGGCATGGTGCATTCTCCCTTGGTTGGACTAGGAACTGCTCTGGAATATGGCCCTGCCGATGCGGACGATGGTGGCCCCCTCTTCCACGGCGATCGCAAAGTCGTCGGACATGCCCATGGACAGGTGTTCCCACTGAGCCTGGGGCACGCGCTCGGCCAGGAACTCCCGCCAGTGCCCCAGGGTCTGGAAGCAGCGACGCACGTGCGATTCGGGCGCGGCCAGCGGGCCCAGGGTCATCAGGCCCCGCGCCTGCAGATGCGCCGCCCGCGCCAACGCCTCGGCCACGGCCAGCACCGCCGCGGCCTGGTCGGCATCGGATGGCCCCCTGTCGCCCGCGACGCCGTACTTGCTCGCCTCGCCCGATGTGTTGATTTCCAGCAGGCACGGCAGGACACGGCCAGCGGCTGCAGCGCGCTTGTCCAGTTCCGCGACCAGTTTGGCGCTATCCACGGAATGGACGAAGTCAAACAGGCGGACGACGTCCCTGGCCTTGCGGCTCTGGATGTGGCCGACCATGTGCCAGGTGGGGCGCTGGCCCGCCACGCCGAGCAGGGTGTTGACGGCGGGAATCTTGGCCTCGGCTTCTTCCACGCGGTTCTCGCCGAAATGCCGCACGCCCAGTTCCCACGCAGCCGCGACCGTCTCCGCCGCCACGGTCTTGGTAACGGCGACAAGGGTGATGGCATCGGCGCGGCGACCCGCACGCGCGGCCGCCTCGGCGATGCGCTCGTGGACGACCCGCAGGTTGCGTTCCAGACTCCGCAGCGTCTCCGTCATGGACAGGACTCCCAGGGCTACCGCAGGCGCACCAGCGCGGCGAAACGCCCCGTGCGCCCGCCGTCGGCGCGGTGAGAGAAAAACTCGTCGTGGCGGCAAGCCGTGCACATGTGCGCAACCTCCACGTTGGCGACGCCCGCATCCAGGAGTTGGCGACGGTTCATCTCCCAGAGATCCGCATGGAGCGCGCCGTCGCGCGTTGCGATGTAGGCGCGGGCTTCGGGCCACAGGGCGGTCATGGCCTGCACGAAATCGTCGCCGACGCGGTAGCAGCACGGGCCGATGGATGGGCCGATGCAGGCGAGGAGGTCATCGGGGCGCGAGCCGTACTCCTGCGCCATGCGCGCCACCCCCGCGGCGGCGATTCGCGCCGCTGTCCCGCGCCAGCCCGCGTGGACGAGCGCCGCCACATGCCGCACGGGGTCGTACAGGACGATGGGCACGCAGTCGGCGAAGCGCAGGAACAGCGCCACGGGCTCGGCAGTCATCAGGCCATCGGTGGCTGGGATGACCTGGCTGCCGTGCCGAAGGCCCACGGGGGCGACGGCGGCGCTGTGCACCTGGTAGCAGGTAACCACCTCGTCGGGCGCGACGCCCATCTCGGCGAAAACGAGGCCGCGATTCTTCAGGACGGCGGCGGGGTCATCGCCCACGGTTGCGCCCACGTTCAGGGACGCGAAGGGCGGCGCGCTGTGGCCGCCCAGGCGCGTGAAGATGGCATGGTCAATCCCGCGCTGTCCCGCCAGCGTCTCAAATTGGTAGTAGAGCAGTCCATTCTTGCGGATGGGTATCATGGCGCGCCTGCAATTCGGCTGGTTACGGTTTCGGGCGTAAGTCTATCATAAGGCAGGAGAACGGGCAAGAAGGCCCATGATGGCGTCGCGCCCCCACATTTTGCAGAATCTCCACAGCCTCTGCGCAATCTCTCCACACGGGTCGGCTACAATGCCCGTAGAGCAGACGAACAGCACGGCTTCCGCTCCCCTGAACCGAGGAAGGAGGTGATGCGGTAACGCGCAGAATTTACAAAGAATCACGGCTTCTCCACAAGTTTTCCACAATCGCATGCTAGAATAAGAGTGGATTACAAGGAGGTGAGTGCCCGAAGCGAACACCAACCGCACGAGGCGCTACGAGAAGGATCAAAACCCAGTAGATGGAGGTAGACTATGAGGAAGGTTTGGAAGATTGTCGGAATCGCCGCGCTCGTGGTGGCGATCGGTGTGGCCGCGCTCGGCGTGGCCTATGCCCAGGAGCCGACCCCGACCCCAGGGACCAAGAACTTCTTCGGATGCTTTGGCTGGGGCTTTGGCAAACTGGGCGACTACGGCAGCCAGTTCCTGGACACACTGGCCAGCAAGTTGGGCATTCAGCGAAGCGACCTGGACTCGGCCATGGAAGACGCCCGCAAAGAGGTCATTGAGCAGATGGTGAAGGACGGCAAGATCACCGAAGAGCAGGCGCAGTGGATGCTCAACCCGACCGAGGCCATGAAGGCTCAGATTGAGCAGATGGTGAAAGATGGCAAGATCACCCAGGAGCAGGCCGACTGGTTGCTCCAGGGCCTGGAGAAAGGCTACATGCCCATGGGGCGCGGCTTCGGGTTCGGCCACATGCGAGGCGGACGGTTTGGCGGCTTCCGCGGGTTCGGCTGGCCCAAGAACCAAGCGCCTTCGGCCACTCCCACGCCATCCACGAGCAGTTTCTCAACAACCCTATAGCGAGCATCCCGCAGCAATGGGGAAGGGCGAACGATGGCGTTCGCCCTTCTCTTTTCGCCTTGCATCGGCACGAGTTTCGCGCCATAATATGCGGGTGCAGCGAAATGTCGCAGGTACGCCGCCGAGCGCGTGGGGTCGCCGAGACTGACCTTGCGTCGCGCCCGCGCGGCCAGGCTGGTTCACGAGAGAAGCCAGAATCGCAGGACAAAGAGGCCGTGAGCACACACGCACAGCGAATCCTCGTAGTGGATGACGACAAGGGAATTGTCCGTCTGCTGCGGACCTACCTGGAACAGGCGGGGTTTCAGGTCATGGTTGCCTACGACGGGGAGACCGCTCTCCACGCCATCCGTCGCGAGCGCCCCGACCTGGTGCTGCTGGACCTGATGCTGCCCGACCGCGACGGGTGGGAGATCACCCGCATCGTGCGCGGCGACCCAACCGTGGCCCAGACCCCCATCGTCATGCTGACGGCCCGCGTGGACGACACGGACAAGATCGTGGGGCTGAATTTGGGCGCCGACGACTACCTGACCAAACCGTTCAACCCCCAGGTCGTCGTGGCCCATGTCCGCGCCGTCCTGCGCAGGGCCGCCACGGGGCCTGCTGCGCCTCGCGTCCTGCGTTGCCGCGACCTGACCATGGACCTGGATCGCTACGAGGTGTCGGTGGGCGACCGCCGCGTGGAACTCACCGCCACCGAGTTTGAATTCCTCCGCGCGCTGATGGAGCGGCCTTCGCACGTCTTCACCCGCAGCGAATTGATTGACAGCGCCCTGGGCTACGAATACGATGGCGCAGAGCGCACGGTGGACAGCCACATCAAGAACCTGCGTCGCAAGATAGAACCCGACCCGCAACACCCGACGTACATTGAAACGGTTTACGGCGTCGGGTATCGCCTCCGAGGGGAAGCATGAAGGCATTGAACTCGCTTTGGGCGCGACTCACCCTGATATTCACCGTTGTCATTCTCATCGTCGTGGGCGCTATCGCCATCTGGATGAACCGCGCCACGGCCGCCGAGTTCCGCCAGTACATCACCCGCAGTGAGGTTACAGCCTACGGCATGGAGAGCCTTGCCGCCTACTACCGGACGCACGGCGGATGGGAAGGCGTGGAGGAACTGCTAAACAAAGGCGTCGTCGTTACCGGCTCCCGCTGGGGGATGATGCGGCGGCCGGGAATGCCCGAAGTGCGGCTGAGCGTCGTCCTCGCCGACGCCAACGGCAGAATCGTCTTTGACGGCGTGGGGCAGCGGGTCGGCAAGCGGCTGAGAGCGAATGAACTCAGGGAAGCCATCCCCATCACGGAGGCAGGCGGCGATGAGGTGCTCGGCTACGTGCTCATCGCCCTCCCTGGCGCGCCGCAGTTGGGGTCTTCGGAACAACGCTTCCTCACCCGCACGCGGGGCATCCTCATCTCGGTCGCCGCGTTGGCGGTGGTGCTCGGGTTGGTCATCAGCGCCATCTTGAGCCGAAGCCTCACCGCACCCCTCCAGCGCCTGGCCGCCGCGGCCCGCGCCGTCGCGCAGGGCGACATCGGGAAACGGGTCTCCGTAGAGGGAACCAGCGAGGTGGCCGAGGTGGCGCAGGCCTTCAACGAGATGACCACCGCGCTGGAGAAGGCCGAAAAACTCCGCCAGAACCTGGTGTCCGACGTGGCGCACGAACTCCGCACGCCGCTCAGCGTCCTGCAGGGCAACCTGCGCGCCATCCTGGACGACGTGTATCCGCTGGACAAAGCCGAGATCGCCCGCCTCTACGACGAGACGCGCATCCTGGCGCGCCTGGTGGATGACCTGCAGGAACTGGCGCAGGCCGAAGCGGGGGCGCTGCGCTTCAACATCGTCCCCACGGATGTGGCGAGCGTACTGCGCTCGGCCGTGGCGCGCTTTGAGCCTGCCGCCGAGGGGAAGTCCATCCGCCTGACCTGCGAGATTCCCGAGGCGCTCCCCGAGGCCATGGCCGACCCCGACCGCGTGAGCCAAATCCTGAACAACCTCATCTCCAACGCGCTCCGCCACACCCCCGAAGGAGGTCAGATTGCGCTATCGGCCGCCGCGAAAGAGGGGTTCGTGGAAATCTCCGTTGCCGACACCGGCGAGGGCATCGCGCCCGAAGACCTCCCCCATGTCTTTGACCGCTTCTGGCGCGCGGACCGTTCCCGCAGCCGCGCGGGGGGCGGCGCTGGCCTGGGGCTTGCCATCGTGCGCGCCCTGGTGGAGGCCCAGGACGGGCGCGTCCACGCGGCCAGCGAAGGCCCCGGCAAAGGCAGCGTCTTCAGTTTCACCTTGCCGACCCGCTGAGTCTGTGGTAACATGGGGGCGCGGCCGCCGATTGGGGGTCGTGCGCCACTTGCCACACCAGCGGAGAGGCCCGCTCGCCATGAACACGCTTTTGTCGGGACGCGTAGCCGGCGTCTATCTGGGATTGGATTCCGAATCCCTCATTACCACACCCGCAGATGAGGCGCAGGTTACGTTTGAGGGATTCGCCGGAGACAGGCACGCCGGCCTCACCCGCCCCTCCGACGGGCGCACGCCCCATTACCCTCGCGGCACCGAGATTCGCAACACCCGCCAGGTCTCCATCGTCTCGGCGGAGGAACTCGCCGAGATTGCGCGGGACATGGCGCTGGAATCCGTCCGGCCCGAGTGGCTCGGCGCGAACCTGCTCCTGGCAGGCATCCCGCGTCTTACCCGCCTGCCGCCGGGCGTTCGCCTGTTCTTCTCCGGCGGCGCAGTCCTGGCCGTGGAGGGCGAAAACCTCCCATGCCTCGCGCCGGGCCGCGTGATCCAGGCGCTGCACCCCCACATCTCCGGCCTTGCGCCGCGATTCGTGAAGGCCGCGCGGGGGCGGCGTGGCCTGGTCGCATGGGTAGAGAAGCCCGGCCGCATCCGCATCGGCGACGACGTGCGCCTGTTGCAGCCCCCAGGAGGGGAACATGACTCCTGGCGGCGCTTCCAACCCGATTCCACATGAGCGAGGTCTGCGATGATCCCATTCCGCCTCCGCATCTACCTTGCGATCTTCGTCGGCGTCCTCCTGCTGGGAACCGTCGGATTCGCCCTGACGGAACGCCTCTCGCTGCTGGATGCATTGTACTTCACCATCGTTACCGTCGGCACGGTAGGCTACGGCGATATCCATCCGGCCACGCCCGCGGGCAAGGCGCTGGCCATCGCCGTCATCCTCATGGGCGTCGGCACGTTCCTGGGCGTCCTCGCCAACTTCGCCGAGGCCCTCTTGCAGGAGCGCGAAAGGCGCGCGCGCTTGGAGAAACTGAACGTCGTCATCGGCGCGTTTTTCAGCGAGATGGGAACGCGGCTCCTGCGGACGTTCGCCAGCGCCGACCCCGGGCTGGGCGGCCTCCGCGACGCCTGCAGGGTGGACACGACGTGGGGCGACGAGGACTTCGCGGCGCTTCGCGCGCGGCTGGAGTCGCACCCCTACGCCATCGCCATTGGCCAGGTGGACCTGCGCTGGCTTCAAGCGTACCTCATCGGCAAGCGGGGCTTCCTGCTCGGCCTGCTGGAGAACCCCATGCTGTCGGAGCACGAATCCTTCACGGCGCTGTTGTGGGCCGTGTTCCACTTGGCCGACGAACTCTCCTACCGAGAAGATGTGTCGGCGTTGCCGCCGTCGGACCTGGCGCACCTGGCTGGCGACATGGAGCGGGCCTACGCGCTGCTGGGCGTCCGATGGCTGGCCTACATGGAGCATCTCAAGGGAGCCTATCCCTACCTGTTTTCGCTGGCCGTGCGCATGAACCCGTTTATCCCGAACCCGTCGCCCATCGTGCAGCCCTAGATGCGACGCGGTGCGCTCATTCTCGCCCAAGGAGGCAGACATGCAAGCCCTTTCCGTTGTCCTGGCCTTGTCTCCGATTCTCGTCATCCTGCTGCTCCTGACGCTGCGGCGCACCGCCGCGGATGTGGCGGGGGGGCATCGGCTGGGTCGTTGCGCTGGCGGCGGCTTGCCTGTACTTCGGCACGCCGCTAGGCGTCGCGTTGCGCGCCAGCCTGGGCGGGCTGGTGGCCTCGCTCCCCATCGCGCTGGTCGTCGCCACTTCCATCCTACAGGTAACCCTCATGCAGGAGACCGGCGCCCTGGCGCGCATCGTGGCCTTGATCAAGACGGTGTCGCCCGGCGACAGGGCTGTGCAAATCATGATCATCAACGTCGGCTTCGGCACGCTGCTCACGGCGCTGGGGGCGGTCCCGGTCTCCGTCTTGCCGCCCATCATGCTGGCGCTGGGCTATTCGTCCTTCGCGGCCATCGCGCTGCCCGCCATCGGGTACGACGCCCTGTGCACCTACGCGCTGCTGGGTATCCCCGCGGTGGTCTTCGCCAACTTCGTGGGCAGGCCCGTGGTCGAGGTGGGCCACCTCTTCGCCCGCTACATGCCCATCATCAGCACCTGCATCGCGCTGGGCATGCTCTGGATCGCGGGCCGGTGGGCGCTGGTGCGGCAGGGGCTGCTGCCTGCGCTGCTCGCCGGCCTCACGGCGGGGTTCACCGCCATCGCCATGAACGCGCTGGGCATGATCACCTTGACGGGCGTGGCCGCCGGCGTCGCCGTTATGGCCGTCATGCTGGGCTATCTCAAGGTTAGCGGCCGCCCGCTCCGCGATCTTTCCACCCTGAAGGAGGCCGACCGCGCGGCGCTACAGCGGATGTCGCTGGCGGCGGCCCTGTCGCCCTGGCTCATCCTCACGGTCTTCGCGCTGCTGGTGAACGCGCCTTTCTCGCCGCTCTTCGCCCTCACGTTCCAGCGCTGGGCCATGCCGGTGGAGATCATCCCGGGCGCGCCGGAAAAGGTACGCCTGCTCTGGCAGGCGTACTTCTGGATTCTCGTCAGCACCGCGCTGGCGCTGCCCATCCTCAAACCGACACGGCCCCAACTCCGCACGTCCATCAGGAAATGGCTGAAACGCGCGCCCCGGCCGGTGCTGGCCGCTGCCGTCTTCTTCGCCATCGCGTTCGTGATGAACCATTCGGGCAAGGGGCTGGACTGGCGCCTCGTGGACCCCGCGCGCAACATGGTGTACGTGGTGGCCGATGCCGCGGCGGGGATGTTCGGGCGGCTGTATCCGCTGGTCGCGCCCTACCTGGGGCTTCTGGGAGGATTCATTAGCGGGTCGGAGACCTCGTCCATCGCCATGCTCACGGCGCTACACCTGACGACGGCCCAGAAGATCGGCGCGGCGGGCCTGCTCATCGCGGCGGCCAGCGGCATCGGCGGCGGGCTGGCCAGCGTCATCTCGCCCGCGAAACTGCAAAACGCCGCCGCAAGCATTGACCGCATCGGCGAGGAGGCCGTGGTCATCCGCACCGCGTTCGTGATCGCCATCCTCATCACGGGCGTGTGCGCCGCGATGACCCTGGCCTGGGCGTTCTGAGTCCGCCTAGGGCGCGGGCTCCTTCGGCAATGGCCAGGAGCGGAGCAGGCTCAGGAAATCCGTCAGCGTTCCCCGGTAGTCGGCGGCCACCGCATGAGGTTCGGCCTCCTCGTACACCACGTAGAACGTGCGCATGCCGGCCCGAGCGGCGGGCGCGATGTCGGCCTCCGGGTCGTTGCCCACCATGATGCATTCCGACGGCGCGCGGCCGATCTTCTCGGCGATCTCCAGGTAGTAGCGCGGTTGCGGCTTGCAACTGTGCATGTTCTCGTAGGTGGTGATGAGGGCATAGGGGAAATCGGCGACGCCCGCCCACTCCAGACGATGCTGCACCGCCCGCAGCGGGAACACCGGGCTTGTGGCGATCACCACGTCGTACCCGCGGTCAAAGCATTCCTGCACCACCTCGCGCGCCTCGGGCCGCGGCCGCGTGTACTTGCGCAGGGCCGGGAAGTCCATCTCGTAGAAATCCGAAAAGATGGGCCATAACTCTTCGGGGCTGTGGCCGATCTTGGGGAAGAAGTCCGCCGTGAACACGTCCTCGTTGGTTCGGGTAGGGTCGGTGTTCTGAATCATCCGCTGGGTGGACTCCATAATCTGCCGCGTGAGCCTGTCGGGCGGAATCCGCTCGCCCAGGCGGGAGCACAGCGCCTGAAAATACGGCGGGAGGAACGTGCGCATGTCGTTGTCCAGCAGCGTGGCGTCCAGGTCAAACAGAATGGCGCGGATCATCGGGCCTCCCCCCGTCCGGGCGCGGCGTGGGCTTTCAGAAAGCGCACCACTTCGTCCGCAACTTGGCCCTCCCTGCCGGCCAGGTAGTGGTCGGCGCGGGTCAGCACCGCGATCTCTTTGATACCGGGCAGCCCGCCTGCCCACGCCTTGAGTTCGCCCACCGGGCACACGGTGTCGCGGTCGCCTGCGACGAACAGTTTGGGCGCGGCCAGGTCTACAAGCCAGCCCTCGGGCATGCGCCACAAGGGCAGCGCCACCGCCGCGACGGCGCTGGGCGCTGTGCGATGCGCCGCCTCCAGCGCAACCCACGCGCCGAACGAGTACCCCACCAGCGCAACGGGCGCGTCGCTCAAGCCCTCCTGCGCGCGCAGGTAGGCCACGGCCGCCTCCACGTCGTCCACTTCGCCCCGCCCCTCGTCGTAGGCCCCCTGGCTCTGGCCGACTCCCCGGAAGTTGAAGCGAAGCGCCGCCCAGCCCGCCCGCGCCAGCCCTCGCGCCAGCGCCACAACCAGCGGCACATCCATGTTCCCGCCGTACTGCGGGTGCGGGTGGCAGATGACCGCGCCGGAGGACGGCCCCGCGGCCTCGGGCAGATGCAACACGCCCTCCAGCAGCGGGCCGTGCTTGTTCGGGTGCTTGAAATAGACCTGCTTCATCGTCCGACCTCCTCGCACATCGTTCTTCTGGCGGCTAGAGCGACATCGCCACGATCATCCAAAGCACAAAGAGCAGGAAACCGATCATGAACGCAACCATCTTGACGGCCTCCCAAATCTCGGCGAGGGTGCCCCCGCGTGCCCGTCGGTTGGGGAGCGGGCGGAATCCAGATGTAGGCGGGGCGTTGCGGCTGCTGCTCCCACCACCCGTAAGGCCCCAGCATCTCCTCTGCCGTGTTCGGGAAGTCCAGAAACGGATCTTCGCCGAACTGCTCCAGGTCATCCCAGAAGCCGTCCATTGCGCACCTCCTTGCTCTGCTGCGTCCGACACGGCTAACGTTTGGCCAGTTCCGCGATGGTAACGCCATCGCCGCCCTCCTCGGGCGCGCCCGACTTGTACGCCGCCACGAGGGGATGGCTTGTCAGCGCCTCGCGCACGATCTGGCGCAGCACGCCGGTGCCCCTACCGTGGATGATGCGCACCCACGGCAAGCCAGTGAGGAACGCATCGTTGAGATAGCGTTCCAACTCTGGCAACACCTCCTCGGCGCGGCGGCCGCGCAAATCCAGTTCGGCTTTCACGGGCCGCCCCGCCTGCGGTCGGGGGATGTACTCGCCCCCGCTAGTCCCCGCGGCTTCCTGCACAGGCGCGGCCCGCACTTCCAGGTCCGAGGCGTCCAGCGACAGGCGGAAGCGCCCCAGGCTCACCTCTACGCGGTCGCCGTCCATGGCGGCCACTTCCCCCGCCGCCTTCAGGGATTTCACCCACACCGAAGCGCCCACGCGAAGTTCCCCCGGCGCGATTTCGGGCGGGGGCGGAGGTGGTGGCGGGGGCAGCCGCGACTCCAGCGCCTGGGCGATCTGCTCGGCCTGGACGACGGCGTCGGGCAGGGCCGCGCCCCGCTCCAGTTGGCGGCGGGCGCGTTGCAGTTCGCGGCGGAACGCCTCCAACTCCTCGCGCATCTCCTCCCGCGCCTGGGCGATAATCGCCGCCTTGGACGCCTCCAACTCGGCCAGTTGCTTCTGCAGGCTTCGCTGCAGGTGCTGCAACTCCTCGCGGGCCGCCCGCGCCGCCTGGAGTTCCGCTTGGGCCTCGCGGTGCGCCACCTGAATCTCGCCCAGCAGGACGTCGGCTTCCAGCGTTTCGGGCGCCACCAGCGACCTGGCCTCTTGCACAATTGCCTCGTCCAGCCCCAGGCGCGACGCGATGGCGAAGGCGTTGCTGCGCCCAGGCAGGCCGATGGTCAGTTCAAACGTGGGCGACAGCGTCTCCACGTCAAACTCCACGCTGGCGTTTTCCACCCCTGGCGTTACCTGCGCGTAGTACTTCAGTTCCGAGTAGTGCGTGGTGGCCATGGTGGTGACGCGCCGCTCCACCAGGTGCGACAGGATGGCCCGCGCCAGAGCGGAACCCTCCACGGGATCCGTGCCCGCGCCGATTTCGTCCAGCAGCACCAGCGACTGCGAGTCGGCCCGCCGCAGGATGTCCACGATGTTCGTCATGTGCGACGAGAAGGTGGACAGGCTCTGCTCTATGGACTGCTCGTCGCCGATGTCGGCGAACACACTGTGGAACACGGTGAGTTCGCTCCCCTCGTCGGCGGGCAGGTGCAGGCCCGACTGCGCCATGAGTGCCATCAGGCCCACGGTTTTCAGCGACACCGTCTTGCCGCCCGTGTTGGGGCCTGTAACGACAAGGACGAAGAAGCGGTCGGTGAAGACAACGTCAATCGGCACCACCGTTTCGGGCGCCAGGAGCGGGTGGCGCGCCCGCAGCAGGCGGATGCGCGAGCCAGGGTGCGCCGGCAATTCGGTGCCCTCCGCGTCGGGGCGCGCGGGCTTGGGCGCGAAAGGCACCAGCGTCGGCTCCGTGGCGCGAATCTCCTCGGCGTACTTGGCCTTGGCGAAGATGACGTCCAGGTCGGCCAGGATGTGGAGCGTGCGCAGAATCAGCGGGCTTTCCTCGGCCACCAGGTCGGTCAGTTCCATCAGGATGCGCCGCACCTCGCGCTCCTCTTCCAACTGGAGTTCGCGCCAGGCGTTGTTCAACTCCACCGTGGCCAGCGGCTCAATGAAGAGTGTCGCGCCCGAGCCAGACTGGTCGTGAATCAGCCCAGGGATGCGGCCCTTGAACTCGGCCTTGAGGGGAATCACGTATCGCCCGTTGCGCTGGGTGATGAGCGGCTCCTGGAGAAACGGCGCATTGTCGGCGCTCGTGATGATGCGATTGAGTTTGTCCAGCAGGCGGTCGTGGGCGATGCGCACTTCGGCGCGGATGCGGGCCAGTTTGGGGCTGGCCGAATCCACCACCTCGCCGCGGTCGTTGATGCAGCGGCCGATTTCCGCTGCCACGTGCGCGCACTCTTCTATCTGCGACGCCTTCTGCGCCAGGAGCGGGACTTGCGCGCCCATCCGCGACAGCGAACGGCGAAGCGTCCGCGCCGCGTTGAGCGTCTCGCGGATGTCCAGCAGTTCCTGCGCGTCCAGCATGGCGCGGCGCTCGGCGCGGCTGAGCAGCGGGCGGACGTCCCGCGCACCCCCGATGGAGAGCACGCCCTTCGTATCCAGCAGCAGGCGCGCCTCGCCCGTCAGCCGCAACAGGCGTCGGGCCTCGTCCAGGTCCGACGTGGGCTGGGTCGCCAGCGCCCGCTCGCGCCCGAAGGAGAACGACGTGTGCGCAGCCACGCGCTCCAAAATGCGGTCAAATTCCAGCGTATGCAGATGTTTCGCGTCCAACCGCTTCTCCTGTCCCCAAGCGGCCGCCCGCCAGGGAATCATTTGCCATCCCGACGAAATGAGTATAGCATACGGCGGCGGCCTCGCCAAAGCGGAATGAACCGCCGATGATGTCGCCAAGCGATGCCCGCAACAACATGAAAGGAGCCATGATGCAAAACCGAATTCTCGTTGCCTATGCCACCCGCATGGGGTCCACGGCAACCGTCGCCGAGACGATTGCCGAGGTGCTGCGGGATCAGGGAGCCCAAGTAGATGTGCAGCCTGTGGGCAAAGTCCGCAGCCTGGCAGGCTACACCAGCGCCATCATCGGCAGCGCCATACGCGCGGGGCGGCTCATGCCCGAAGTCGTGTCGTTCGTGCGGAAGCACGAGGCGGAGTTGAGCCGCATGTCGGTGGCCTACTTTGTCGTGTGCCTGACCATGGCAAACGATACCGAGGAGAACCGCTGCACCGTGGCGGCCTACCTGGACGACCTCCGCGCCAAGACGCCCAGCGTGAAGCCCGTGGATGTGGGATTATTCCCAGGCGTCATGGACAGCAGCCGCTTGCCGTTCTTGCTTCGCCTCATCATCCGCGCGATGAAGTCCCCCGAAGGGGATTTCCGCGATTGGGATGCGGTGAGGGAGTGGGCGGCCCGCATTGCGCCCGCCCTGTCAGGGAAGTAGCAGGGCGGCATGCCGCGCGGGGCTAAACCCCCGCGCTGAAGGAGCGAAGCCCCCTTCGGGGCTGGG
>JACIWU010000009.1 GCA_014360805.1 Chloroflexota bacterium | reverse complement strand
CCTCGTTGACTTTTGCACAGACAGGTTGTAGAATAGGTATGTGGCTGCGAACTCTTGTACAGAGGGCGTACATCTTTTGCGCCGCACACTTGCTCAGACATCCCCGCAGTCTCCCGTAAGGAGGCACAATCGATGACGGACAACACAATGTGGGCTACAGTGTACATGGGCCCAGGTGCGCTTTCTTTTCGGCGTATGCCCATACCGGAGATCGGACCGGAAGACTTGTTGGTTCGTGTCAGGACGGCGCTGACCTGTGGCACGGATGTAAAAACGTTCAAGCGCGGGCATCCCAAGTATATCCCGCCGACTTTGTTCGGCCACGAATTCGCCGGTGATGTGGTGGCGGTTGGGTCAGAGGTAAGGGGCTTTGAAGTGGGGATGCGCGTGGTCAGCGGCAACACGGCCCCATGCAACCGGTGCTACTTTTGCAAGCGCGGGCAGCCGAATCTGTGCGAGGACCTGATGGTGAATTTGGGCGCTTTCGCCGAGTACATCCGCATCCCTGGCCGCCTGGTAAGACAGAACACTTTTGTACTGCCGGATCACCTGAGTTACCGTGAGGCGGCCATTACCGAACCGTTGGCTTGCGTGGTGCACGGCCAGGACTTGCTGCGCATTCAAGCGGGTGAGAGCGTGGCAGTCATAGGTGCCGGCGGGCCGATCGGTCTGATGCACGTTCAACTGGCGCTGAGGCAAGGTGCGTCGCCGGTGATCGCCGTGGATGTCAACGATAGGCGGCTGGCCGTCGCGAGGGCCTTGGGGGCTACGGCGGTGATCAATTCCGCAGCCCAGGATCCGGTGGAGGCCGTGCGCGAACTTACGGATGGCCGCGGCGCCGATGTGGTCATAGAGTGTGCAGGGGTCAAGGCGGCCTGGCTAACGGCGCTGGATGTGGCCCGCAAGGGGGCGCGCGTGGAGTGGTTTGGGGGCCTGCCTGAAGGCACTATGGTTGAAGTGAATTCCACTCGGATTCACTACGACGAGATGTCCATCTTTGGCGTTTATCATCTTACGCCCCTTTCCCTGGAGCGTGCTTTTCGCATGGTGTGCCAGGGCGTGATTGACGCGAAGCCGCTCATCCCGCTCATGCGTTGTCTATGGTTTCCATGGGGGCGATCGCGCATCAACGTGCAAGCGTAGTTTTCATCCCCGGTGCGAAGTCACCCAGTTACGCGCGGGGTATGGGCTGTATCCCGACGAAAACATTTGACCAGGCACTGCGTTGCGCCGAGCGTTACGTTGGCAGGAACCCGCGCATTCTGGTCATGCCGGAAGCATTTCGGTATGCCAGGGTGCATTTGCATCTGCGAGAATAGCAGATGTCTGGCCGCATTGGAGCGCAGTTCAGCCCTTTGGAGTGCACCATCCGCTGTTACCCCTCGCCAGTTTGCGGATTTGCTGGATTTGCGATAGCCCATCCCCCAATTTGACCCACGCAGCCGCACAGGCTACACTAACCGCAGTCGCACCGGGAGGATTCCCATGCCCACACTGACCCCGCGCGAGCGCGTCGTTATGGCGCTGAACCACGGCACGCCCGACCGCATCCCCGTGGATGTGGGCGGAAGTTACGCCACTGGCGTCAACGTGGATGCCTACGCGGCATGGAAGGCTTACCTCGGACTGGATACGCCCACGGTCATCGCCAGCCGCCGCTCCCAAATCGCGCGGGTAGAAGACGACATTCGGCAACGGTTCGGCATTGACACCTGGTCTGTCCTCCCCCGCGGCCCGCGCCACCCGCCCGAAGAATCGTTCCCCGACGGCTCGTACCGCGACGAATGGGGCGTCGTTCGCAGCCGCCCTCCCGGCGGCGGGCATTACTACGTCAGCCACGAGCCGCTCGCCGCCGAATGCTCTCTGGACGCCATCGTCCGATACCCCTGGCCTGACCCTGACGATCCGGGCTATGTGGAAGGGCTGCGCGACGAAGCACAGAGAGGACGCGCCGCAGGGTATGCGGTGATCCTGTGCCTACCCGTCGGCCTCCTGCACCAGGCCACCTTCCTCCGCGGCATGGAGAACCTGTTCGTGGACATGCTGCGCGCCCCGCGTTTGGCTGAAGCCCTCCTGGACGCCGTGCTGGACGTCCAGTACGCCATCACACAGCGCATGCTGGAAGCCGCGGGAGACCTGGCCGACGCTGTCATGTTCGCCGACGACCTGGGCACCCACGACCGCCCCATGATGTCGCCGGCCCTCTATCGCCGCCTCATCAAGCCCAGGCAGCGATGCTACCTGGACATGATTCATGCCAAGACCCGCGCCAAAGTCGTGTACCACACCTGCGGCGCCATCTACCCCCTCATCGGCGACCTGGTGGAAATCGGGGTGGACGTGCTCAATCCGGTGCAGATCTCGGCGGTGGGCATGGACCCCGCGCGCCTGAAACGCGAATTCGGGCGCGACCTCTGCTTCTGGGGCGGGATAGACGTGGCCCATGTCTTGCCGCGGGCCACGCCCGAGGAACTGCGCGAGGCCGTCGTGCGCATGATTCACACCCTGGGGCCCGACGGCTACGTGCTCAGCGCTACCAACAACATCCAGGCCGATACGCCCCCCGAGAACCTATCCGCCATGCTAGAGGCGGCCACCGGCCATCGGCTTTCGTAGCCTGCGCCAAGTGGTCAGCGTGGGAGCGCGTATAACTTGAACGCAATGTGCCCCCAGCCTCCGCAGGCCACCCCCACGTCCACGCAACCCACATGGCGGAAGAGGTACGGGTCGGGCGTCAGGCCCGCGATGATGCGCTCCTGGAACACCGCCACCGCCGACGCCAATGCGGGGATTGCCTGCACGCAGATGCGCGCGGGGCCTTTCTCGGTCTCCAGCACACCGTGGGGCGAAAAGTACAGTTTGTCGCCCACCTTGTGCCCCGCCGCGCACCCGTGCGAGTCCACCACTTCGGCCACGATCACCCAACGGTCCAGGCGCTGCGCGTTCTCCACCACATACGCATTGTTCGCATGGGAGCGAAACGCCTCCAGTTCCTCCGGCGTGTACCCCATGGACTGCCGAAAGGCCTCCCAGTCCACCGGGGCTTGGGTCGGTGCCTCGTGCGTCATCGCAACCTCCCGCTCGCTATGCCGTGAGCCGCCAGCCGCCATCCATCACGAAGGTATGCCCGGTAACCGACTGCATCGCCGGCGAGGTGCAAATCAGCGCCATCATCTCGGCGACTTCAGGGCGTGTTACCAGCCGCTTCAGCGGCGCAGCCTGGGTGGCGCGGTCGGAGAACCCAGGCTCAAAAGCGTCCATCATCGCAGCGCTCTCGTAAATCTGCCCGGGCGCGATGGCGTTGACGGTGATTTCAGGCCCCAACTCCACCGCCAATTCCTCCGTAAGGGTGATGACCGCGGACTTCGCCAGGGTGTAAATGGAATGGGTGCGGATGAAGGCCGAACCCGCCGCCATCAAAATCACGCGCCCCCAGCCGCGCTCCTTCATCTTCGGCGCCACTTCTTTGACAAGCAGATAGGCGGCCTTCACGTTGACGCCCAGGATATTGTCCCACTCCTTCTCGTCCATCTGGGTGAAGGGCGTCATGGCGAAGGGGCCGGCGCAGTGAATGAGCACATCCACGGGGCCGAAGGCTGCCACCGCCTCGGCGACTAGCGCCCGCACCTGGGCGCTCTGGCTCACGTCGGCCTCTACCACCCGAACGCGATGCCCTTGCGCCTCAAGGTCGCGCCGGAGTTCTTCGGCTTTCTCCGCGTCCTGCCAGTGGTTGATGGTCAGGTTGGCGCCCAACGCTGCGAATCGGCGCGCTACCACCGCGCCAAGATGTCGCGAACCTCCGGTGATCAACACGTGCTTTCCTTTCAGAGAGAACGCTTCCATAAACCTACTCCTCCACCTCTGCAAAACATGCGACAAAATGGCCGTCTCCGACATCCCTGAACGGCGGCATTTCTCCGCGACAGGAGGGCTTTCTCGCCCAGCAACGGTCGTAGAACCCGCACCCTGGCGGCAGGTTGAACAGGCTGGGCGGCTCGCCTTCCAGGATAATCCGCTGCCGCTTCAGTTTCGGGTCCGGGATCGGGATCGCTGAGAGTAGTGCCCGCGTATAGGGATGCGCAGGCCGCTCAAAGATCTCATCCACCGGGCCTGCCTCCACAACCCTGCCCAGGTACATCACGAATACGCGGCTGCACAGAAAACGAACGGCGCTCAAATCGTGTGAGATGAACAGGTAGGCCATGTTCATCTCGTTCTGCAACCGCTGAAGCAGGCTCAGTATCTGAATGCGGATGGACATGTCCAACGACGATGTGGGTTCGTCCAGGGCGATGAATCGGGGATTCGTGATGATGGCCCGCGCGATGCCCACGCGCTGCTTCTGGCCCCCGCTCAACTGGTGCGGGTAGCGTTCCAGCAGGCGCGGCTCCAAATTCACGCGTAGCATCGTCTCGCAGAGCATCTCCTCGGTCGCCCTGCGGCTGCTTGCCAGGCCGTGCAGACGCAGCGGCTCGGCCAGCGTGCGGCGCACCGTGAACCGAGGGTTCAGCGAGGTGTTCGGATCCTGGAACACCATCTGGAAGAAACGGCGCTGACGGCGCAGGTGGCCGCCGCTCCATTGGGCCATGTCGGCGCCCTGAAAGAACACCCGCCCCTCGGTCGGCTCCACCAGGCGGAGCACGCATCGCGCCGTGGTCGTCTTGCCGCATCCGCTTTCCCCCACCAGGCCCACGGCCTCCCCCGGGTAGATTTCCAGGCTCACGCCGTTCACAGCCCAGATGACAGATCGTCCTTCGCGGAAGGCCTTGCGCAAATTATCAACCCGAATGACCGGTTCCATTCGTCCCTCGCCAATTGTAACAGGCTACCTGATGGTCGTTCTCCGCGCTCTCGGCATCCGGCTTCTGCTCCCAGCAGATGGGCAGAGCCACCGGACAGCGCGGCGCGAATCGGCATCCCAGGATGCTGTACGTGATCTCCTCTTTCATGACGGAAGCGGCGTCGGGTGGCTCCACGCGGCGGTCCACCCGCAACACCGAGCGCATGAGCATCCGCGTGTAGGGGTGCAGCGGCGACGCAAACAGCGACGCCACCGGCGCGCTTTCCATAATCTGGCCAGCGTACATCACAACCACACGCTGGCAGGTCTCGGCGACAACCCCCAGGTCGTGCGTGATCAGGAGAACCGACGCGCCGATTTCCCGCTGAATCTCCAGGAACATCTCAAAAATTTGGGCCTGTATTGTTACGTCCAGGCCGGTGGTGGGCTCGTCGGCGATGAGCAGGGCGGGTCGGCAGGCCAGCATCATGGCCACCAGCACCCGCTGGCACATGCCGCCGCTCAGTTGGTGAGGATAGGCGCGCGCCCGCTTCTCCGCGTCGGCGATCCCCACCCGCGCCAGCAGGCGGACGGCCTCAGCGTAGGCTTCCTTGCCGCCCACCCGCTTCTGGATGCGGATCGCGCGGGCCACCTGATCGCCCACGCGCATCATGGGGTTCAGCGCGCTGCGGGTGCTCTGGAAGATCATGGCGATCTTGCGCCCGCGCAATCGGGTCATCTCTTCGGGCGACAGCGCCAGCAGGTTCTGGCCGTTCAGCCAGATCTCCCCTTCGTCCACGCGCGCCGAGGGCGGCAAGAACCCCATGGCCGTGAGCGAACTCAACGTCTTGCCCGAGCCGCTTTCGCCCACAAGCCCCACGAAGGCCCCGCGGTCCACGCTGAAGGACACCCGGTCCAGCACACGCACGCGCTGATTGTAGCGCGGGAAACTCACACTCAGCGAACGAATTGCAAGGAGAGGCTCGTCGTGCGCGGTCATTGTACCGCCTCCGTGGGGGACGTTACGTCCCGAAGGCTATCCCCGACCAGATTGAACCCGAACGCCGTAAGCACGATGACCGCACCCGGAAAGAACGAGGTCCACCACTGCCCGCCTATGATGTCTCGGGATCCCTCGCTCACGAGGACGCCCCACTCCGGCGTCGGCGGGCGGATGCCCAGCCCCAGGAACGCCAACCCCGATGCGTCCAGGATGGCCCACCCCAGGCACAGCGTGGCCTGAACCAGCGCGGGAGTCAGGCAGTTGGGCAGCAGGTGCAGGTAGATGATGCGCCAGTTGGAGTTGCCGACGCAGCGGGCTGCCTCGGCGTACTCCCGCTCCTTCGCGCTGAGCACCTCGCCGCGGGTCAGCCGCACGAAGTATGGGATGTACGCGATGGCGATGGCGATGATCACGTTCGGGATGCTGTTGCCCAGGATAGCCGTGATGGCCAGCGCTAGGATGAACGACGGGAACGCCAGGATCACGTCCGTGATGCGCATCACCACATCGTCCACCTTCCCCCCGTAGTAGCCGCTGAACATGCCCACGAAGACGCCGATACCGAGCGCGATGGCCACCACCGAGAAGGCGATGAGCAGGTCTAGGCGGGCGCCGTGCACCACTCGCGACAGGATATCTCTCCCGAAAGCGTCGGTGCCCATCGGGTGCAGCGCCGAAGGCGGCAACAGGCGATTCTCCGGGTCCGTCTTCAGCGGCTTGTACGGGACCAGCGCCGGCCCGAAGATGGTTACGAAGAGGACAATGGCAAGGAGTACCAGCCCTGCAATCATGGAAGGATGCGACCGCAGGACATACCAGGCGCGCCAGGCTCTGCCCTCACGCGCCGCTTGTTCTCTCTGTCGGGGTACTGTGAGCGGTTCACTTACCAATGCTGTTCACTCCTGAGAATCAAGGCTAACCCAGGCGTATCCTGGGGTCTACCACGCTGTACAGCAGGTCAATGGCCAGGTTGAGGAGCACGTACATGGCCGCGATGAGGAGCACAAACCCCTGGATCGCCTCAAAGTCCTTGTTGAGCAGGGCCATCCATGCATAGGAGCCGATGCCCGGCCAGGCGAAGATCATCTCCACCAGCACGTTGCCCGCCATCAGGTAGCCGAACACGATGCCGATGGTGGTCAAAATCGGAATCATCGCGTTGCGCAGCGCGTCGCGCCACAGGATTTCGCGCATCGGCACGCCGATGGTCTTGGCGGTGCGGATGTAGTCAGCGTTCAGTTGGTCCAGCATCCCCGCGCGCACAATCTTGGTGATGGGGGCGCTCACCACGAAGGCCAACGTGAACGCCGGCAACGCCAGATGATGTAGCGAGTCCTTCAGCGCGGCGGTGTTGCCCGTGAGGGCGCTGTCCACAACGAACATGCCCGTGATTCGCGCGGGCGGCTCTATCCCGACGGTGAGCCTCCCGAGAGGAGACGCGGCCCACCCCAGCCGATAGTAGAACACGAAGATAAAGACAAGCGCAAGCCAAAACAGCGCCGTGGAAGCCCCGAAGATGGTGAAGATGCGCACCACCTGGTCAAACCACGAGTTGTGAAACAGCGCCGCGAGGATGCCCAGGATGACGCCGACAAAGATGGCAATCAGCGTGGCCGCCAGGGCCAGTTCCAGCGTCGCGGGCAGGCGCTGCCACAGGTCTTGCTGGACCGGCTGGCCGGTGCGCCAACTTTTGCCCATGTCGCCGCGCGCCAGTTTCGCCACGTAGTTCACAAACTGGACAGGCAAGGGCTTGTCCAGGCCCATCTCCTTCTCTACTTGCGCCAGCAGTTCCGGCTTCGCGTATGGGCCAACGCGCACCGCCGCGGGGTTCCCGGGCAGAATGCGCGTGATGATAAACACCACCACCACGACGCCGCACAGCGTTACAAAAGCCAGCGCAAGTCTGCGCAGTGCATATCGTCTCAGCGATCCCAAAGCCTTCTCCACCCCAGTATGATCTTGACGTCGGCCTCCGAGGCCCGCACATCGGAGGCCGACGTCCTCACAGAATCCCCAGAACGATGCCCACGCTACTTCTTGCCCATGTAGGCGAACCGCAGGCACAGGTCATCCAGTTTGGCGAAGCCGTAAAAGTCCTTGTTCATCGCCACGATCCAGTCGGGCTGATGCAGGTACGCCCACGGGGCCTCGCTCACGATGATCTGCTGCGCCTCGTCCAGCATTTTCTGGCGTGCCGCCTGATCCACCGTCCACGTCGCCTGCTCAATCAGTTCATCCACGCGTGGGTTGCAGTAGTCGGCGTAGTTGGTGAATGCGCCGCACTTCAGTAGGAATGTCAACTGGAACGCAGGGTCGTTGCCCCACGAATACCAGTCGTGAATGAAGAACGGCAACTCGTGCTTATTGAGTTTGTCGAAGAAGTCGGCGTCGGTCATGCGGTTGACGGTCACATCCACACCCGCCTCGGCCAGGGACGCCTGAATCCACACGGCAGCATCCACGTCCCAGGGGATGGACTGGCGGACCGACAGTTCCAACTTGAGGTTGGAGACGCCCGCCTCTTTCAGCAACTGGGCGGTCTTCGCCGTATCCGTTTCGTAGTTCCAGAAGGACGGGTTGTGCAGCGGCATCCCCTTGGGGATGGGCGAGTAGGCCCGCTGGCCGTAGCCATACAGCACTTTGTCCAGGATGGTCTGATACGGGATGCCGTAGGAGATGGCCTGCCGCACCTTGACGTTGTCAAACGGCGGGATCTTGTTGTTCATCCCCAGGTAGAACAGGCGGGTGTAGTGGATGGCCTTGACCTTCACGTTGGGGTCGGCCTTGAGCGCGTCAATGTCCTTGAACGGGAGGCCCAGCGCCAGGTCAATGTCGCCCTTCTTCAGCAGCAACTCGCGATCCTCGGGCGAGGGCACCACCTTGGCGATGACCTTGGAGTTCTGGAAGAAGTCGGGGCCTTGCCAGTAGTTGGGATTCGGCTCAAAGACATACTCCACCCCAGGCTCCCACTTGGTAAGGATGTACGGCCCGCTGGGGTTCGCATTCTTGCGGTACCAGTCATGGGCCCAGGGGTCCTCGGCCGTGGCGTGGGCCTTGGTGGTCGCCGGGTCCATCGCGCCGAACACCTGGAAGGCCAACTGCGGGATCAGCAGGGCGCCCTGCTGCTGGAGATTGATGCGCAGGGTGTACTTGTCCACAACCACAACATCTTCCGCCTTGGAGAAGCCCATGAACTGGGTGAGCAGCGGGATGTAACTGCGCGGAGACGTCAGCGCGCGGTCAAAGGTGTGTTTGAAGGACTCGGCGGTGATCTCGGCACCATCCGCGAACTTGGCGCCCTGACGAATCTTCAGCGTGATGGACTTCCCGTCGGGGGCTATGGCGAACGACTCGGCCAGACCCGGCACGTACTCCTGTTGCCCTTCAAGCACCGTGCCGTCGGCATCGGGTACCAGTTTCTGCTGGAGCATCGGCTCATACAGGTTGGCCGTCGCGTAGTACCCCGCGTCGCTCCGGAACTCCATCAGTTCAATGTGGTCAATGTCGCTGTCCAGCGCCAGGACGATCACGGGCTTGGTTGGGACAGGCGTCGGCGTGGGCGGCGGTGGGGTGGTTGGCTCCGGTGTGGGGGAGGGCTTGGCCTCATACGGCGGCGGCGCCGTGGGCGTAGCCTTCTTGGCGCAGGCCGCCAGCCCCGCCACCGCAACACCCAGCACGACAATCACAACCAGAATCTTGAACAAACGATCGGTACGCATGGAAACTCCTCCTTGCTCCTAAACTTACAGATTTGGGTAACCACGCTGTTGAAAACCCGCCAGCATCTGTTGTTGTCTCACCTCCCTTCGTCGCCAGTCGTGGCACAGTGAAGCGTCTATCCTCCGAATGCCTTCACCATAAACGTTACGGTGTCGCCCTCCTGCAAGGGTGCATCCCATCCCTCCGCCAGCCGCTGCACCGGAACGCCGTTCACCAGCGCCAGCACCATATCCCTTTGCAGGCTCGCCAGGGGGGCGCGCGGGTCGGCCCGACGCTGCAAGTCGGTCCAGAGCTGTCCCACCGTCACCCCCTCGCTGTACGCCACGAGTTCCTCTTCCATGCGGCCGCTCTGGGGGTGGCTCAGCCCGAACAATCGCAACCGTATGCCCACGCGCTCCCTGGCCATCTCGCATCCCTCGCTGCATCACGGAATCTGCGGAATGCCCACGCACACCGAATCCAGCCCCAGGAACTTCAGCGTGCTTTGTCGGGGGATGCTGGTCTCCAGGTCCCAGCCGTGCGCCGTGTAGTACTGGTCCAGCAAGTTCTCCAGCATGGCGGCGTCGGTAATCATCCCCTTGTTCGGCCCATCGGGCACAGGCTCGTTCATCATGCGCCAGGGCAGGCGGTCGTCCTGACGGCGCGCCCCCTCGCGCACGTTGAAGCATTTCTCAATGGTAACCATACGGCGGGCCGCCAGCATCAAATCTTCCTCGGACATGGGAACGCCCACGGCCAGGCTGAACATCTGCGCCATGTTCTCCGGATTCACGGCGAAGGCCGCGGTGGACGTGAAGACGCAGAACCCGAGCGCCTCACTGGCCCCGTAACACTGCTCGTGCCACAGGACAATCTCGGCGCGCTTCTCGGTCAGGCGGGGGTCGGCGTACTTCTCATCGCCGGTAACCTTGCGGATGACGTCGCGCGATTCCTGGGTGAACCCAAACTCCGCGTAGGTTTCCGTCATGAGGTGATCGGGGCCGCGCGGGTTGACGGCGAAGGCCAGGGCGTAACTCTTGGCGGCGCGGGTATCCACCGCCGACTGCTCCAGCCCCTTCGCCTGAATGGCCCACTTCCAGGAATCCCCGCCGATTTCTTCCGCGGCCGCGCGCGTCCCCTCGGCCAGCAGGTCGCCCAGAAGCCCCTCGCGGCGGGCGATGCGCTGAATCAGGGCCAGTTGCGCCTCGGCGTTGCCAAAGCGCAAGTCCAGCCCGTCCGCCTGCTTCGGTGAAATCAGGCCCTTCTCGTAGGTCTCCATGGCCCAGGAGATAACGTGGCCCGTGGATATGGTATCCATTCCCAGGTCGTTGCACAGTTGATTGGCTTTGAGCACGGCCTCAATGTCGGTGATGCCACACTCGGCGCCCAGGCTCATCACCGTCTCCAGTTCGGGGCCGGAATCCAGCACGTCGCCCCATTTCGGCGAGCGGCTCTTCACGAAACGATGGCACGCAGTGGAACACGCGAAGCACGACTCCCGGCCGATGAGGTACCCCTCGCTCAACAGGTACTGGCCGCTCAGCCGCTCTCCGTGTTCAATGGTAACGCGGCTGAAGTTGTAAGCCGCCAGCATGCCCATCTCGTTGAGGCCGGGGATGGAACCGGCGGTGCCCCAATTGTACAGGCTCTCCGAGCCGGCATCGGCCGCGAGCGCCCCGCGCACCTTCCGCGCCAGGGCGAAGAACTCCTTGCCCCTGGCGGGCCGCAGGCCACCCGTGCCCCTGGCGGCGATGGCCTTCAGGTTCTTGCTGCCGAACACGGCGCCGATGCCGCCGCGGGAAGCCGAGTTGTAGCGCGAGACCATGAAGCAGGCGAACTTCACCTTATTCTCGGCGGCGGGGCCGATGATGCCGGTCTGAATCGTGGGGTCGCCGATTTCCTCCTTGATGAGGTCATCCACCTCGCGGGTCCCTTTGCCCCACAGATGCTCTGCCGAGCGCAGTTCCACCTTCCCATCGTCAATCCACAGGTACACCGGCCTGGACGCCACGCCGTGAATCATCAGGTAGTCGTAGCCGGCATACTTGATGGCGGCGCCCAGGTGGCCGCCCACGCTAACCTTCAGGTAAAGACCGGTGGCCGGGCTTTTCGTCGTGATGGACGAGCGGCCCGACGAAGGGGCGCTGGTACCCGTCAGTGTGCCGGTGCTGAAGATGATGACGTTCTCAGGCCCCAGCGAGTCGGCTCCGGCAGGCACCTGCTCGTACAGCCATTTGGCCGCCAGGCCGCGCCCGCCCAGGTACTTCTGGAGATCCTCCAGCGGAACGTCCTCCACCCAGGTGGCGCGCTTGGACAAATCCACATGCAGAAGCCGCTGTTTGGCGATGTCGCGAAGCATTTCTCCCCTCCTATCGGCCACGGTACTGCGCCGCAACTGTGTGCGCGTGCGCCAGGCGCTTCACCTGCGCGGTTGGCATGGCCTCGCCGAAAGACAGCGCCCCGTAGATGCAGTGATCCACGCAGACAGGGCTGCCATCGCAAAGATCGCACATTATCGCCACGCCGCGCTCCTCGTTCATGTCGGCGGCTCCAAACGGGCACGCACGCACGCAATCCCCGCACCCGATGCATTCTTCCTCGTCAATGCGCACCACGGGCACCGACGCATCCCTGCGCACGGCTCCCGTCGGACATGCGGCGATGCACGGCGCGTCGGCGCAGTTGACGCACACCACCGGCACGTTCATGCCCACATCGTGCAATTGCATCACGCGAATGCGCGAGAGTCTGGGGGAGAAAACACCCTCCTTTGTAAACGAGCAGGCCAGTTCGCACGCCTTGCAGGCGGTGCATTTGGCCGCGTTGATGTGGATGTTCACGATATGCGCCTCGTCCATAGTTGCCTACTCCTTTCCCTGCGCGTGATCTGCCGGCCTCTCCAGCCGCTCCAGAAAGATGCTATACCCGCCGTCTTCGGCCAGTTCGGGGTACAGGGCCTGCCCGCCAGCGCGCACCAACAGGGCGATCTGCGCCACGCGCCTGCCCAGGCTCTGAGTCGCGCGCACGGTTACCAGCGCATCCTCATCCCCTCGCGCCACCAACTCGCGCAGCGAGTTCTTGCCGTCGCCGCAGCGCGTCCACCCTGCCGCCGAGATGTACGACTCCCAGGGGTCTCCCGTAACCGGAATCCCACCCATGACCAGGGCGTGGTGGATGAGTTGCGTGGCTGCCTGCTCCTGGCCCGCAAAGATGTGCGCGCCCTGGACGATGATCCCGATGACCCGCAGGCTCTTGGCCACCACCCCACCGTAGTAACTCCACAGACTGTTGCCCAGGCGGTCTATGAAGCACTTGAGTTGCCCCGGAATTCCCAGATGGTACACCGGGATGGAGTAGATGATGGCATCGGCGGCGGCCCACTTGTCCCGCAGAGCGGCGAAATCGTCCTTGATGGAGCATTCGCCGTTGCGCTTGCCGCACGTATAGCACGACACGCACGGGCCGATCTTCAAGCCGGCCAGGCTGACCACCTCAACCTGCATTCGGTCGCCAGCCGCCTTCTGCGCCTCCTCCACCGCCAGTTCCAGTAGGTATCGGCTGTTGCCGGTGCGACGCGGACTCCCGCATATGCCCAAGAGCGACAGCGGCTTCATGCCTCTGCTCCCGCCCGTGCAGCCTGCACGGTCTCCATCAAGCGGCGCGCCGTCTCGGTCATTTTGGCAAACTCGCCCGCGGCGACCCACTTCTTGTTCACCAGGCTCCCCCCCACGGCCACGGCTACCGCGCCGGCCTTGATGTAGTCGCCTGCGTTCTCCACCTCCACGCCGCCAGTGGGCACAAGCGGGGCCTGCGGCAAAGGCGCTCGTACCGCCTTGATGTACTCCGGCCCGCCCAGCGACGCCGGAAACACCTTGATGAGGTCGGCCCCAGCCTCCATCGCGGCGACAATCTCGGTCGGCGTCAACACGCCGGGCACCGCCACGACGCCATAGCGATGGCACAGTCCCACCGTCCGGGGATTAAGGTTGGGCGAGACGACAAATCGGGCCCCCGCCAGCACGGCCGCGCGCGCCGACTCCGGATCCAACACGGTGCCCGCGCCAAGGATGACCCTGTCGCCGAATTTCGCCGTCGCGGATTCCAGAATGTCCAGCGCGCCGGGTGTCGTCATGGTGAACTCAATGATGTCCACTCCGCCCTCAAGGATGGCATCCGCGACCTTTTGCAGCGATTCGGCGCTGTCCAGGCGCACGATGGCGATGACCCCCGTGCGCAGAATTCGGGCGATGACATCCTGCTTGAACATGCGAGAACCTCCTAGCGAACGATGCGCAGCCCCGCGCCTTTCAGAAGCGCCTCCACCTCGGCCAGTGTGGCCCAGTTGAAATCTCCCCACGACGTTTGTTTCAACACCGAGAAGGCATTGCCGTACAGCACGCCTGCCGCCACGCCCTGCGTCAGATACCCATACAAGAAGCCCGCGGTATAGGCGTCGCCGCCGCCCACCCGGTCCACCACCTCCACGTCGTACACCCGGTCGTCGTACACGTTGCCCTCGCGGTCCACCGCAATGGCCGTCCAGGTGTTGCGCCACACCGAGGGCGTTTCCCGCAGGGTGATGGTAACCACCTTGAACCCGAAGCGATCAATCAGTTTGCGCGCCACATCTACATAGGAATCGGCCTTGACGCCGAAGACTTTCTCGGTGTCTTCCTCGGTTGTGGAGAGGATGTCCACCATCTGCATGAGTGGCTCCTGCACCTGCCGCGCCTTCTGCGTGCTCCACAGTTTGGCGCGGTAGTTGAGGTCGTAACTCACCAGACAGCCATGCCGCTTTGCCGCTTCCATCGCCTCGGCCACCACCGCGGCTGCCGAATCGCTCAGGGCGGGCGTGATGCCGGTGGTGTGGAACAGGTGGGCGCCGCGCAGCACTTCGTCCCACTTCACCTCGCCCGGCCGGATGCGGCTTATGGCCGAGCCTTCGCGGTCGTACAGCACCGAACTGGCCCTGGGCGCGGCCCCGTATTCCACAAAGTACAGCCCCATGCGGTCCTCAGAAGTCCAGACGATGTGCGACGTGTCCACGCCGAACTCGTTGGCCTTGTTGCGGGCCATGCGCCCCAGGGGGTTGTCGGGCAGGCGGCTGACCCACGCGCTCTTCAATCCGAGCCGCGCTACGCCTGTGGCCACGTTGAGTTCTGCGCCGCCCACCGTTACGGCCAGCGAAGTAACCTGCTCCAGGCGCTGGAACCCCGGCGCCGCCAAACGAATCATGGTCTCTCCAAAGGTAACGACGTCCATGGCAACGATGCCTCCGCTGAAGAATGGTTGCTCACACTGCCCTGTAGGGCACGCCCTGCCTGCCGGGCATTGCTTCGCCCGACGGCAAGGCTCCCAGTTGCCGACTGACCCGCTTGCCCACCGACAGGACCCGCTCCACCAGCCCATCCTCGCGAATGGCACGGGTTATCCGCTCCACCGGCCCCGAGACGCTGATGGCAGCCACCACCGTGCCCAGATGATTCCAAAGTGGGATGGCGACGCACATCACATCTTCCTCGTGCTCGGCGTTGTCCAGCGCATACCCGCGCTCCCGCACGCGCTCCAATTCCTCCATCAGCGCGTCCACCGTCGTGATGGTGTTGGCGGTGAAGCGCCTCATGCCGTTCTTGGAGAAGAACCCGCGGACGATGCCCGGATCCTGATAGGCCAGCAGAGCCTTGCCAACGGCCGTGCAGTAGGCCGGCGACCTCCCGCCTACCCGCGAACTCATGAGGCCGATGGGCTGAAGTCCCTCTAGTTTCTCCAGATAGATGACCTCCATCATGCGCGGATCCAACACTGTCAGGTGGACCGTCTCGCGGCTGGCGTCGCGCAATTCCACCAGGAACGGGTACACGCGCTCGCGGACGTTGAGGTGAGCCAAGAACGTGCTGGTGGGCTTCAGGATGCTGACGCCGACCCGATACCGCCCCGTGGCCTCATCCTGCTCCACGTAGCCCCGACTCTCCAGCGTCGCCAGGAGCCGGAACGTGGTACTTGGGTTCAGCCCGATTCGGTCGCTCACCTCCATCAGCGACAACGCGGGCTCGTCCGTAGAGAAGGCCTCCAGGACATCCAGCGCGCGGAGCACCGCCCGGATATGGTACCGTTCGTTCTCCGCAGATTTGCTCTGCATGCGAGTCATCCCTCCGCGATAGGGTAGCGACCGTGCTTCTGCGCGGCCTCAAACATGGCAAACAGGTTTTCCAGGGGCACGTTGGGCTGAATGTTGTGAACGGAATTGAGGATGTAGCCCCCGCCGGGCGCGAACACCCGAATCTTGCGCTTCACTTCGTCTTCCACATCCTGCGGCGTGCCGAAGGGCAGGACGCGAATCGCATCTATGCCGCCCCAGAACGTCAGGCGGTCGCCGTAATCCCGCTTGAGCCGTTCGGGCTCCATCTTGGCGGCGTCGGTCTGCACCGGATTCAGGGCGTCCACGCCCATGTCAATCAGGTCGTCCAGCAGGTCGTACACCGACCCGCAGGTGTGCCACATGACGGGCGCCCGCGTCCGCGACTTGATGGCCTCCATCAGCCGCGCATGTCGGGGCTTGATGAGTTTGCGGTACAGTTCGGGCCGGATGCAGGTCCTGTCCTGATGCCCCATGTCGTCGGACACCGAGACCACATCCACCAAATCGCCCACCTCGTCCAGAACATCCTCCACCACGCCGAGCAGCGACTCGGTGATGGCGTCAAAAATCGCCTCCATCAACCGAGGTTGGGCGATCAGGTCCACAAACCAATCCTCAAACCCGCGCACGAATTGGCTACACTGCAGCACCCAGATGGACAGGTTGAGCACCAACGCCCGATCCGTGGACTCGCGCTGTTTGCGGACGCGCTCGCGAAGTCCGCGGGTGTAGCCCGGGTCGTGCGGGTCGGGCCATGGATGATTCAGCACGTCGTGGATCGTGATCTCGCCGCCCAACGGGGGCTTGAGCATGTCAAAGTAGTGGGATGTCGGCGGCTTGTGCCAGGTGATGCCCCAAGAATCGCGGTAAACGTTTTCGCCCAGTTCCACGAACTGATTGCGTTCCAACTCGGGCGGGCCGTAGAAAACGCCAACGGTGTCCACATGGAAGATGTCCAGAATGCGTTCGTCCACCATGCACACCTGCTGGGACCGCTCCATGACGACCGTGGGGCTATCTATGCCCAGATGCCGCTTGAGTTCTTCGTACTTCGGGATCGTGATGGTGGTGATCCACGTGCTGCCGAAATCCACCGGCACGCGGTCGGGTTCGCGGTGCGCCAGCGCCGCAAGGACACGTTCCCGGCTGTTCATCCCGCCAACTCCTCCAAGGGACGATAGGTCAAGTCAGGGCGACCGTACCGTTCGGGGCTGAAGGCTTGTGCTCCGACGTCCGTGCGCACGGCTTCGCGCAGGCGCTCATGGCAAGGCGCACCCACCAGCGCCACCTCCGTCCCTGCCTTCAGTTCCACGCTCATCAGCCCACGGCCCGTGGTAGGGTCAAGGAGCAGCACCAGGTCGGGGAACATGGCCCGCACCTTGCCGTCAATCTCCAGGAGCATGGTCTCGTTCTTGATCACGAGCCGCGCCGTCTGGCCTCGGTGCGCCCCTTCACCCTGAATGGTGGCCGTCGTGAAATAGAAGCCCAGTCTCTCCTCTTCGTCCAGCCTGAGAATCCGACCGGTGAAGAGGCGTTTTCCCTTCATCTCGGCGGCGATCACCGAAATCGGGTCGCCACCCAGTCGCCGCGCGGCTTGCACGGCGCGGCCCAGGTGCAGCGCTTTGCTGATGGTTCCGGGGACCACCGCCTGCTTCGCCTGGCGCCCGGTCATCGGGTAGTGGTTGTTGGCGCCCAGCCCGCCGCCATTGCTCACAACCCATCGGCCCAGTTGATCGGGGTACGTGGGACTGACCGCGCTCTGGACAATCACCACGTTGCCGTAGTAGTCTATGAGCGGCATCGGCGTAAGCGAGACGCCATGGCCGATGAAACTGGTCATCTGGGTCTCCGGCGCGGACCGGCCCAGGGCGTCGCCGTCAATGATGGGGATGCCCAAGCGCGCCCCCAACGACAGCACCACCGGCGTGTTCAGCCCGCCCACCTCAAACGGAACCATGTGGTCTATCTTGCGGCCCAGGATGCCCTCCATCACGCGGGTTACGGCTTCCAGTTCAAATCGCTCCTCCCAGTGGGCCATGATGGCGTCGGTGCCAAACTCTTCCAGTTTCTTGACCGACCCCATGATGCCGCCCGAGACCACGGTTGCGTCGTCGGCGATTTCTTCCAGGGGGATAATCTGGGGGTGCCGATTGTGGGCGAAGTCATTCTGCATGATAGCCTTGCCCCATTCGGGGGAGCCTCCGCCGCCCGTGCCCAGGATGGCCAAGCCTTCCAAGAGGGGTTCCACGTCCGCGGGTGTAAATGAATAGACCGGCATAAGCAACCTCCGCTACAAACGGGCTGGACGAGATGTAACGAAAGCGTCGCCATAAGGGAAAGGCCCTCACGCGGCGCGCTAGGGTTTTTGTTCTATGAAAATGATTTTTACTGACCGATAATAGTATACACGGAATTTCGCGCGTTGTCAAGAGTTTACCTCTGCCGTGAATGCACCGGTGTGCTAACATGGCCCGAAACGCTTGACGTCTGGGACAGAGTGTGCTACAATGGATAGTAAGTTACAACGTTAGAATTTGGGCAGTTGGGTTCTCCGGATGTGAAAACCTACGAAAGGAGATGAAAGTATGTCCTCACTTGACGACTATCGCAAACTGTACGATTTGAGCGGGAAGGTGGCGCTGGTGGCAGGGGGCGCGGGCGGGATCGGCGCGGCCATCTGCGAGGCGCTGGCGGCCTTCGGGGCGACGGTGGTGGTGTGCGGGCGCACCGGGTCCAAGGCCGAGGCGCTGGCGGCGCGCATCAACGAGCAAGGGGGCAAGGCGTGGGGCGCGGCGCTGGACGTGCTGAATGTGGCCGAAGTGCGGGCGTTTGTGCCCGAGGTGGCGAAGCGGTTTGGGAAGATAGACGTGGTGGTGAACAGCGTGGGGATACTGCGGGAGGCGCCTGCGCTGGAGTACACGGAGGAGGACTGGGACTACGCGCTGGACTTGAACCTGAAGGCGGCGTTCTTCTTATCGCAGGCGGTGGCGCGGGAGCAGGTGGAGCGCGGCGGCGGGAAGCACATTCACATCAGTTCGGTGCGGAGCATGTTGGGGTTGCCGAAGCGTGGGTATGTGTCGTACTGCGCGAGCAAGGGCGGGATGAACATGATGATCAAGCACTTGGCGACGGAGTGGGCGAAGTACGGGATCACGGTGAACGGGATTGCGCCGACGTTTGTGCGGACGGAGTTGGTGGCGCACATGTTGGCGGATCCGGAGTTCTACAATCCGTTGGTGGCGCGGATACCGTTGGGGCGGATTGCGGAGCCGAAGGACATTGCGGCGTTGGCGGTGTACCTGTCGGCGCCTGCGTCGGACTTCATCACGGGGCAGATCATCTTCGCCGATGGCGGCATTACGGCATCTCAATGAGGAGGCGTCGGATCCATGGGTATAATGTGTCGGTGGTTTTCGGAGATTTCGCGGAACGATGTGGCGCTGGCGGGAGGTAAAGGCGCGAATCTGGGCGACATGGCGCAGGCGGGGCTACCCATCCCGCCGGGGTTCGTCATCCTATCCTCGGCGTACAGGCGGGTTGCCGAGGCGCTGGGCCTGGGCGAGCAAATCGCCCGCATTCTCAGCGGCCTGGATTATCTGGAAAGCGGGCACCTTCAGGAAGTAGAGCATCGGGTGCGGGCGTTGTTTGCCGACATCCCGATTCCGGATGACCTGCGGGACGAGATCGTGGCCCACTACCGCGCCCTGGGCCCGGATGCGGCGGTAGCGGTGCGCTCTAGCGCGACGGCCGAGGACCTGGCGGGGGCCAGTTTCGCGGGGCAACAGGAGACTTTTCTAAACGTGGTTGGCGAGGACCAACTCCTGCGCGCGGTGCGGGGGTGCTGGTCCTCGCTTTTCACGTCTCAAGCGATCTTCTATCGGCACCAGAAGGGCTTTGAGCACTCCGAGGTGTCTATGGCCGTGGTGGTGCAGAAGATGATCAATTCGGAGAAGTCGGGCGTTACCTTCACGGTTGACCCCGTGATGCGCAATCACTTCCAGATGACCATTGAGGCGGTGTGGGGGCTGGGCGAGGGGATCGTTTCCGGCACCATCACGCCCGATCACTACAAGGTGGACCGCGAGACCTACGAGATCGTGTACGAGTTCGTGCCCGAGAAGCAGATCATGGTCTGTCGCGACGGCGATTGCGGGGTGATCACGTTGCAGGTTCCGCCGGACAAGGCAGCGGCCAAGGTGCTGACGCTGGACGAGTTGCGCCAACTGGTGGACCTCGGCAACAAAGTGGAGCGACACTTCGGGTGCCCACAGGATATTGAGTGGGCGTCGGAGGGCGGCACAATCTATCTGTTGCAGAGCCGCCCCATCACATGCCTGTAAACGTGGAGGGAGAGATGCTACAACTCTCGGAAGAGATGTCGTCGGGCGAGGCCCGATTGCGGGTGGATGTGTACGGAAGCCGCCCGGTGGAGCACGTGCTGGACGAGATGTCGTTCTTGGACTACCGCCTGGCCAGCGTTCGCATTGAGGACACGGTTACCCGTCCTAGGCCGGACATCATCTGGCGACAGGACGCGGCGCGGAAAGACATTCGGTACGAGGATGGCATTTTGATTCTGGACGGCGAGTGGTTCCAGGGCGAGGTGCAGAAAGTGCTGGTAACCATGCTGGCGTTTCGCATGGAGGAGCACGGCCTGCATCCGTTCCACGCGTCGGCGGTGCGGTACATGGATCGCACCATCATGTTCCTGGGCGGCGAATCCAATCACGGCAAAACCATGTCCCAGATTGAGGGCTGCCGCAGGGGCGGGCTGGTCGTGTCCACGGAGACGACGGTGGTGGACGAGCGCGGCTGGGCGGTGATGGGTTCCAAGTCGGTCTTCCTGAGGCAGCGCGCCAAGGGAACCGAGCGCGCCGACTTGCCCAACCAGGATCAGGGCGTGGCGAAGTTCTTTGACAAGACGCCCGAGTTTGTGAACTATGACGCGCCCAGCAACGTGGACATCGTGATTCTGCCCTCCATTGACGGCAATTTTGACACGGCAGTGGTGGAGATGATCCCGTTTGAGCGGGAGTATCAGACGTATCACTCGGTGATGAACTACTTTGGCCTCAATCAACTGCTGTCGCCTGGGCTGCCGATGCCCATTGTGGATACGGACGAGCGGAGGGCCCGCCGCGCCGACTTCGTGCACCGCTTCGCGGTCCGTCCCTACTACCTGATTCGGGGGCGGAACCCGCAGGTGATCCTGGACGAGGTGGAGAAACTGCTGTAAGCATCGGGGCAGCACCGCCTACAGAAACGGAGGTGGGAATGAGAGCCATCGGAGCGGCCGAAGGGGAGACGTTCCCCAAGACGGCGCTCAGCGACCGGGTGCGCGAGTTCATCATCAAAGCCATCATGAGCGGGGAGATGAAGCCCGGCCAGCGCATCATAGAGAGCGCCCTGGCGCGGCAGTTAGGGGTGAGCCAAGCGCCGGTGCGCGAGGCCATTCGCGACCTAGTGCTCATGGGCTTCTTGGAGTCCGAGCCGTATAAGGGCACGTTCGTGCGGTCGTTCACGGCTGAGGAATTGTACGAAGTGTACACGGTGCGCGCGGCGCTGGAATCCCTTGCGGCCCGCCTGGCGGCCCCGCGTGCCACCGATGAGGACCTGGCCGCGCTTCAGGACATCCTGGAGCAGATGGTGGAAGCGGGCAAGGCGCGCGACGGGAACCGTATGGTGCGCCTGGACAATATCTTCCACGAGGCCATCATGAAGTTGTCGGGCAACCGCTTGTTGTACAACCTTTGGCAAACGCTGCGCTTCGGCTACTGGACCATCGTAACCACGCGCGTGTCCGAGTACAATCTGGAGGAATTGGCCAAGCGCCACGAGGACCTGCTGAAGGCGCTCCAGACGCGCAATCCCCAGAAGGCCATGACGGCGATGCGCCGCCACATTGAGGACTTGGGCAAACCCCCCGAGAACTTCGGCCAGGAGAATGGTCTGGGATGACGCAGGCGGATGCTCTCGCAAGGGCGCGTGAACTGTTCCTGCGCGACGACAACCTGTACGGCTGCGCCGAGACAACCCTCGTGGCGCTCCTTGAGGTCTTCGGGCTGGGCGGCGAGGACGATGCGGCGCTGTGCATGGCGCTGAACGGCGGGGTGGCGTGGCGCGGATGGGTTTGCGGCGCGATTTCGGGCGCTGCGATTGCCGTGGGCCGCCTGGCCGCCTCGCGCATCCCCGACCACAAAGAGGCCAAAAGAGTTAGCAGAGCCATTATCAACGGGTTCATAGACCGGTTTTGTGCCGCTTATGGTGCCACACATTGCCGCGACCTGCTGGGCCTGGACATTCATGAGCCGACCCAACACGCGCGGTTCATTGAGAGCGGCATCTGGAGAGATGTCTGCATGCGCCAGATAGAGTTCGCGGTGCGCGCGCTTGCTCCCCTGGGCGACGAACAGGAGTGGGAACGGGCGATTTCCCGCCTGTAGTCGCCCATCGGATTTCATGCTGCTGGAGGTGGTCATGGCGATGGAGATCACGATGCCCCAGTTGGGGCTGACGATGGAGCGTGGGAAGGTGGTGAAGTGGCTGGTGGGCGTTGGGGACACCATCGCCCGCGGCCAGGCGATCTTTGAGGTGGAGACGGACAAGGCCATCGTAACGGTGGAGGCGCAGCAGAGCGGGAAGGTGGCGCGGATTCTGGTGGCGGAGGGGGAGGAGGCGCCGGTGGGCGCGCCGGTGGCGGTGCTGGAGGGCGAGGGCGCGGCGGTGGCTGCTGCGCCGCCGGAGCCGAGGCGCGAGGCCGAACCCGCGGCGGAAGCGGTGCGGGGGGAGGCGTCGTGGAAGGCGCGGGTGGAAGCGCGGAAAGCCGGACTTGACATTGCCAGCATCGCGGGGAGCGGCCCTGGGGGGCGCGTGGTGGCGGCGGATGTGGCGCGCGCGGTGGCGGCGAAGGCGGCTCCGGCGGCAGAGGCTGTGAAGGCGACGCCGGCGGCGGAGAGGTTGGCGGCGGTGCTGGGGCTGGAGATGGCCGGGATTGCGGGGACGGGCCCTGGCGGGCGCGTGATGGAGGAGGACGTGTTGCGCGCTGCGGCGGCGGTGATCCGCGGGCGCGGGGCAGTGGAGGCGGCTCCTGCGGCGCCGTCGGGCGTGGTGGAGCGGATACCGCTGACGGGCGTCCGTGGGGTTGTGTCGCGGCGGATGGCGGAGAGCGCGCGGGAGACGGCGCGGGTAACGCTGTTCCGGGAGGTGGACGCGAGCAAGATGATCGCGTTGCGCGACCGCCTCAAGGATGAGGGGATAGAGATCACGTACAACGACATCCTGGTGCGGGTGTGCGCGGAGGCGTTGCGGCGGCATCCGGAGGCGAACGCGCGGCTTGGGGATGGGGTGATTGAGCGGCTGGGGGATGTGAACATTGGGTTGGCGGTGGACACAGAGCGGGGGCTGCTGGTGCCGGTGATTCACGGCGCCGACCGGATGAGCCTGGCGGAGTTGGCGCGAGAGCGGGCGCGGCTGGTGGAGGCGGCGCGGAGCGGGCGGATTGGGCCGGACGACCTGACAGGCGGGACGTTCACGATCACGAACCTGGGGATGTACGGCGTGGAGGGGTTCACGCCGGTGATCAACCTGCCGGAGTGCTGCATATTGGGTGTTGGGCGGATGGTGAAGAAGGCGGTGGTGGTAGGGGATGAGATGGCAGTGAGGCCGATGATGGTGTTGAGCCTGGCGTTTGACCATCGGGTGATAGACGGCGCGCCAGCGGCGAGGTTCTTGGAGACGATCGCGCGGCTGATGGAAGAGCCGGTGCTGATATTGACATAACGCGGAGGGTAGAATGAGCGCGAAGAAGACAGAGGCAACGACCGAGGCTCCGCCGGAGGACCTGACGCGGGAGCAGTTGTTGGGGATGTACCGGCGGATGCGGCTGATCCGTGCGTTTGAGGACAAGGCGAAGGAGCGGTTTGAGGCGGGGGAGATCGCGGGGTTCTTGCACCTGTCGCAGGGGCAGGAGGCGGTGCCGGTTGGGGTGTGCTGGGCGCTGGGGCCGCGGGACTACATCACGAGCACGCACCGTGGGCATGGGGACGTGATTGCGAAGGGGTGCGAGGTGAAGCGGATGTTTGCGGAGTTGTACGGGCGGGCGACGGGGTACTGCAAGGGCAAGGGCGGCTCCATGCACATTGCGGACTTCAGCCAGGGGATCATTGGGGCGACGGGGATTGTGAGCGGGAGCCTGCCGACGTCTGTGGGGATTGGGATGGGGATCAAGCAGCGCGGCGGGGACGAGGTGGTGGTGTGCTTCTTTGGGGACGGGGCGACGGCGGAAGGTGGGTTCCACGAGGCGCTGAACCTGGCGTCGCTGTGGCAGGTGCCTGTGGTGTTTGTGTGCCAGAACAACCTGTACGGGTTATCGCAGCCGTGGGAGAAGACGGCGTACAAGTGCGATTTGGTGGCGCGAGTGGGGACGTACCACATCCCTGGGGAGTGCGTGGACGGGATGGATGTGATCGCGGTGCACCGCGCGGCGCGGAAAGCGGTGGAGCGGGCACGGCGCGGCGGCGGGCCTGGGTTCATAGAGGCGAAGACGTATCGGTTCTTGGGGCATTATGTGGGGGACCCTGCGCTGTACATGCCGGCGGAGGAGCGGGAGGCTTGGCGGAAGCGGGACGCGATTGTGAAGTTGCGGGGGCAGTTGCTGGCGTGGGGGTATCTGACGGAGGCGGAAGACGAGGCGATGGGAGCGGAGGTGGCGGCGGAGATAGAGGCGGGCGTGGAGTACGCGAAGGCGAGTCCGCTGGCGGCGCCGGAGACGGCGCTGGACGAGTTGTACGTCCACTTTGACTACCTGGGCAATCCAAGATAGGAAGGAAGGCACGATGGCTGTCCGCGAAATCACCTACAGAGAAGCGCTGAAAGAAGCCATGCGCGAGGAAATGCTCCGAGATGAGACCATCTTCCTCATCGGTGAAGATATTGCCGACCCCCACGGCGGCTCCTACAAAGTTACCGCGGGGCTGTCCACCGAGTTTGGCCTGGACCGAGTCATTCAGACGCCTATCAGCGAGCAGGGGTTCATCGGCACGGCGGTAGGCGCGGCGCTCATGGGCAGGCGTCCCGTCGCGGAGATTCTCTACATTGACTTCTGCACGATGGCGATGGATCAGATTGTGAACCAGGCGGCGAAGATACGATACATGTCCGGTGGGCAGGCGAAGGTGCCGCTGGTGATTCGGACGCAGGGGGGGATGGGGCGGTCTTCGGCGGCGCAGCACGCGCAGAGCCTGGAGGCGTGGTTTGTGCACACGCCAGGGCTACTGGTGGCGATGCCGTCCACGCCGTATGACGCGAAGGGGCTGCTGAAGACGGCGATACGGTTGGACGACCCCGTGATCTTCATAGAGCACAAGTTGCTGTACAACACGAAGGGGCCGGTGCCGGAGGAGGAGTACACGATACCGTTTGGTGTGGCGGACGTGAAGCGAGAGGGGCGGGACTGCACGGTGGTGGCGACGTCGCGGACGGTGCTGATGGCGCTGGAGGCGGCGGAGGCGTTGGAGCGCGAGGGGATCAGTGTGGAGGTGGTGGATCCCCGGACGCTGTTTCCGCTGGATGTGGAGACGATTGTGGGGTCGGTGAAGAAGACGTCGCGGTTGGTGGTGGTGCACGAGGCGGTGGAGCGGTGCGGGTTTGGTGCGGAGGTGGTGGCGCAGGTGGCGGAGAAGGCGTATGGGTACGTGGACGCGCCGATTGTGCGGGTGTGCGCGCCGAGCGTGCCTGCGCCGTTTGCGCGGCAGATGGAGGACTACGTGATGGTGGACGCGAAGAAGATCGCGGACCGGGTGAGGCAGTTGGTTCGCGGGGAGATTTGATAACGAGGAGGCCGACGATGAGCAAGGTGAAAGTATGCGTGGTGGGGTACGGGACGATTGGGACGCGGCTGGCGGATGGAGCGGCGCTGCAGGGGGACATGGAGTTGGTGGGCGTGGCGGATGTGGCGCCGACGTTGCAGGTGCGGGCGCTGCATGAGAGCGGGATGCCGTACAAGTTGTATTTGGTGGACATGGGGCGGAAGGGTGCGTTTGAGGCGCTGGGGATACCGGTGTCGGGGTCGCTGGACGATTTGCTGGAGCAGGTGGACGTGGTGTTGGACGCGACGCCTGCGGGGATTGGGGCGAAGAACAAGGAGTTGTACCGGAAGCACGGGGTGAAGGCGATCTTCCAAGGTGGTGAGAAGGACGAGGTTGCGGATGTATTCTTCCACGGGTATGCGAACTACGAGAAGGGGTTGGGGCAGCAGTTCTTGAAGTTGACGTCGTGCAACACGACGGGGCTGATTCGGGCGGTGGACGCGGTGGATCGGCTGGTGGGTGTGGAGAAGATAGCGATCACGATCATACGGCGGGTGGCGGATCCTGGGGACACGCACCGAGGGTTGGTGGATTTGCTGAAGGTGGACAAGGTGCCGAGCCACCAGGCGGTGGACCTGATGCACATCATGCCGCATGTGAAGGCGACGGGGCTGTTGGTGCACACGCCGGTAACGCATGGGCATATCATCAATGTGGTGGCGACGCCGAAGAAGAGCGTGAGCGTGGAGGCGGTGCTGGAGACGTTCCGCGCGCACCCGAGGATGCGTGTGGTGCGGATAGAGGACGGGTTTGACTCCAACACGGCGTTTTTCAAGTATGCGCGGGAATTGGGGAACAAGCGAGGGGACATGTACGAGATTGGGGTGTGGGAGGAGTGCGTGGCGAAGTCGGGTGAGGATGTGATGTTTGCGATCAACATTCCGCAGGAGGCGGTAACGATACCGGAGACGGTGGACGGGATACGGGCGTGCATGGAGATGCAGCGGGATCGGCTGGAGGCGGTGGGGCTGACCAACCGCTACCTGGGGCTTGTGCCGCGGCGGTAGTGTCATCTTCGCTGGGGAGGGCTGACGGTGGAAGCGGGCATTCTGACGCTGGACGATTTCCGATTTGCGGGCAAGACGGTCATCTTGCGGGTTGACATCAACTCGCCGATAGACCCGCAGACCAAGCGCATCAGCAACGACAATCGTATCCGCAAGAGCGTGCCCACCATTCGCGAACTGGCCGACGCGGGCGCGCGCATCGTGATGCTGGCCCATCAGGGCGACACCGAGGACTATCACAACCTGATCTCGTTGGAAGAACATGGCGAGCGGCTGACCGCGCTCCTGGGCAGGCCGGTGGGCTTCATGGACGACATCGTGGGGCCGGCGGCGTTGGAGCGGGTCAAGGGCCTGCGCGACGGCGAAATCCTGCTCCTGAACAACGTGCGCTACCTGACCGAAGAGGTGTCCACGTTCGTGAACTTCGTGAAACTCACGCCGGCGCAACTGGTGCAGACGTGGTTGGTGCGGAAACTGGCGCCGCTGGCCGACTACTACGTGTGCGAGGCGTTCGCGGCGGCGCATCGCTATTCGCCGTCGCTGGTGGGGTTCGCAGAGGTGTTGCCGGCAGCCGGTGGGCGGCTGTTCGTAGAGGAATTCGGCGCGCTGGCGCGGGTCAAAGAAACGCCCAAGCACCCGTCCGTGTACGTGCTGGGCGGCGCCCGCATCGCCGACGCATTCAGCATGATGAAGCAGGTTCTCGCGGAGGGCGCGGCGGATGTAGTGCTCACGTCGGGCCTGACGGGCGAGGTCATGACCCTGGCCAAAGGGTATCGCCTGGGCGAACCCACCGAGCGCCTGATTGAGGACAAGGGGCTGTCGCCGTTTGTCGCTGCGGCGCGGGAGTTGCTGGCGACCTTCGGCGACAGAATCCTGAGCCCCGTGGATTTTGCCATTGACGACGGCGGGCGCAAGGAACTGGAACTGAAGGATCTGCCCACGCCCCATCTGCTGGTGGACATCGGGGAGCAGACCATCGCCCAGTACACCCGCGTGATTCGGGGCGCGGCCACTATCTTTGTCAACGGGCCGGCGGGCGTGTACGAGAAGCCGGTGAGCGCCAAAGGCACCGAGCGCCTGTGGAATGCTATCGCCGACGCCCCTGGCTACTCCGTCATCGGCGGGGGCGACAGCGTGGCAGCCGGCGCCAAGTTCGGCGTGCTGGACAGGATGGGGTACGTCTGCACGTCGGGCGGGGGCATGGTGCGGTTCCTGTCGGGCCAGGAGTTGCCGGTCGTTACCGCGCTGCGGCGCGCCGCGCAGCGGTATCTGGAGAAAGGCGCATGAGCGTGGTGGAGTTGCCCTTTGGCCGCGGGAGTCTGTCGGCCAGGATCCCGTCGGAAAACCTTATCGGCGTCTTCCCGCCGCGATCGGTGGGGCAGTCGGCCGTGGACGAGGGCGACCTCCTGCGGCGCGCGCTGGAGAATCCCATCGGCGCGCCCAGGCTGCGCGACTTGGCGCGGCGCGGGCAGAAGGTCGCTCTCGTTACCAGCGATTTGACGCGCCCGTGCCCTTCCGACAGGCTGCTGCCGCCAGTGCTGGCCGAGTTGTCGGCCGCGGGCATCCCCGATGAGGACATCACCATCGTCCTCGGCCTGGGCCTGCACCGCCCGATGACCGAGGCCGAACTGCGGGACGCGGTGGGCGAGGCGGTGTTCGGGCGCGTGCGGGTGGTGAACCACGACGTTCGGGACATCGTTTCGCTGGGCCGCACCTCGTTCGGGACGCCGGTGGAGATCTTCCGGCCGGTGGTGGACGCGGACTTTCGGGTCTGCCTGGGCAACATGGAGTTCCACTACTTCGCGGGATTTTCGGGCGGGGCCAAGGCCATCTTTCCAGGCTGCGCGTCCGAGGCTGCGGTAACGGCGAATCACGCCATGATGGTGCGGCCCGAGGCGCAGGCGGGGCGGCTGGAAGGCAACCCCGTGCGCGCCGACCTGGAAGAGGCATCGGCGATGGTGGGCGTGGATTTTATCCTCAACGTTGTTGTGGACGGCGAGCACCGCATCGTGCAGGCGGTGGCAGGCGACGTGAAGGCGGCCCACCGCGTGGGGTGCGAGTGGGTGTCGCAACGCGGCAAGGTGCCGATTCCTGCCCTGGCCGACATCGTGCTGGTGAGCGCGGGCGGCTACCCGAAGGATGTCAACCTCTATCAGGCGCAGAAGGCGCTGGACAACGCGGCCTACGCGGTGAAGCCTGGGGGTATCATCATCCTGGTGGCCGAGTGCGCCGAGGGCTGCGGGAATCGGACGTTTGAGGAGTGGATGACGAGCGGCGACACGCCTTCGGCCCTGCTGAACCGCATCCAGGAGCGGTTTGTCCTGGGAGGGCACAAGGCCGCGGCGGTGGCGGTGGTGGCGCAGAAGGCGCAGATTTTCTTCGTCTCGCCGAGCATGGTGACCTGGCGGCTGGCGGGCATGGAGCCTTACGACTCGCTGGACGCGGCGCTGGCGGAGGCTTGGAAGCGCATGGGCCGCGACGCCACGGTTATCGTCCTGCCCGAGGGCGGCTCGGTGCTCCCCCAGCCGCCTGCGACGTAGGACGAGTCGGCTGGACGCGAGGGCGTCCGCGATTGCGAAAACTGGTTCCGAAAGACCTTGACAGATGGGGATTGTTGTTGTATACTATGGATAATCGATTATCGATAATTCCTCCGCTCCCACTCCTGTCAGGCTGCGACAGGCGATGAATCCACGTCGCGCCCTGTTCTCGCCGAGGCGCGGCGAACCCAATAGTGGCTGCAGGCAATGGCGCGGCAGGGGCGGCGAGAGCCCCAGCGCCACAGAAATCCAAACAACAAGGAGGTTATGGGATGAGCGATTCTAACAAGGTGCTGGCGACGTTTTTCGGCGACAAGGATTTCCCCGTGGAGTGGGCAAGCGAAGAGGAAAAGCAACTATTCTGGTTCTACGACGACACCCATTGCCCCTATCCCATCTCCCCCATGTACTTCTCCATCGGAGGGTGGTGGGGGCCGACCTGTGAGTACATGTACCGCCGCTTCGGCGCGCCCTTCGGCAAGGCCTGGATCGGCAAGAAGATCAACGGGTACGTGTACAGCGCCATTGTGCCGCGCGACCCCGAAGAGGCAGCCAAGATCGCGCCCTACTACATGATGGTTATGCCGACCTACGCCAAGGAGTTCACCAAGTGGTGGGAAGAGCGCTATCTGCCCGAGGTCAAGCGCAACTTTGAGTACCTGGACACCTTCCCGACCGAGACCGCAACCCTCCCCGAACTCATGATCTTCCTGGAGGAAGCCCTGGACATCCAGGAGCGGCACTTCCGCCTGCACTGGATTCTGAACCTGGCGCAGTTCCAGGCGTCGCTGGACTTCCAGGCGGCGGTCGGGGAAGTCATCGGCCAGGTGGATCCGGCGCTCATGGGGCGCATCCTCATTTCGGTCAAGGACCGGAACTGGGACTCCATTGAGAACCTGTGGCGGCTGAAGGAGAAGGTCAAGGCGGATGCCGACCTCAAGGCAGCCTTCACGAAAGGCGAGACCGCCTCGGCCATCATCCCGCTTCTGGAGAAGACCGCCAAAGGCAAAGCCTTCCTGGATGAGGTCCGCGCGTATGCCAAAGAGTACGGCATGAAGCCTCTGCACACCCACGAGTACATCAACAAACTGTGGGTGGAGGACATCACGCCCATCGTGGAGACCATCAACGGCTACCTGGCAACCGATTACAACTTCCCTGCGGCGTACAAGGCCATCGTGGACGATCAGGCGAGGGCGATGGACGAACTGCGCGCCATGATTCCGGCCACCGCGACCGAAGAGCAGCGGAAGAAGGTTGAGGATGCGATGGCCCTGGCGGTGAAGATGATGCCGCTGACTCCCGACCATCACTTCTACTTTGACCAGGGCACGTATGCGCGCATGCGCCTGGTGCTCCTGGCCATCGGGCGGCACCTGAAGAAGATCGGCCTGCTGGATGATCCCGAGGATGTGTTCTACCTGGAGTACGAGCAACTGCGCTGGTACGTCGCCAACCCGAAGACCGAGAGCAATCCGAACGGGTTTGACGGCAAGACGGTCATCAAGCAGAACCGCCGCGCCCGCGAAGAGGCCTGGAAGGTGCGCCCGCGCGACTGGGTAGGCACGGCTACGCAGTGGTCCATGTACGAGGAGCCGTACCACACCCTGTGGGGCTGGCCGCAGAAGTTTGAGCGCGAGAAGGAAGCGGCGGCTCCGAAGGGCGTCGTCAAGGGCTTGGCGGCTGCGGCTGGCGTGGCCGAAGGGACGGCGCACGTCGTGATGGGCCCGGAGGACTTTGACAAGGTCAAGAAGGGCGAGATCATGGTGTGCGTGATGACCAACCCCGCGTGGGTCGTGGTCTTCACCAAGATCGCCGCGGTGGTGTGCGACGCCGGCGGCGTGCTGGCTCACCCGGCGGTGGTGGCGCGCGAGTTCGGCATCCCGGCGGTGGTGGGCACCTCTGTGGGCACGCGCACCATCAAGACGGGCGACCGCATCCGCGTGAACGGCAACACGGGCGTCGTGGAGATACTCGGCTAGGCCCGCGACGTTGCCCGGCCTGGGAATGGCCTGGGATGAGTGGCGGGTCTGGGGATTGTGCTCCAGGCCCGCCGCTTTGCCTGTTTTGACATGGCGCATAGACTCTTGGTTGGGAGGTCTGGAACAGCATGGAACGGTTGAAAGGCGGCTACAGCGGCGTGGCGCTGTGGCTGGATTTGACGGCGGGAGTGGTGCGGAAGGAGGCCCTGGATGAGGGCCTGGCGCTGGGCTACATTGGCGGGCGCGGGTTCACCTCGCGCCTGCAGTACGACCTGATTGAGCCTGCGGTGGACCCCCTGGGGCCCGACAATGTGCTGATCATTGCGCCGGGGGTGCTCACGGGGACGACGGCCCCATCGTCGGGCCGGTTCACCCTGGGCGGGCGGTCTCCGCTCACGGGAATCCTCGGCGACGCGAATTCGGGCGGGATGTGGGGCGCGGTGCTCCGTCGGGCCGGCTACGACATGATCGTCATACAGGGCCAGTCGCGGCAGCCGGTATACCTCTGGATTGACAACGAGCACGTGGAACTGCGCGACGCGCGGCACCTGTGGGGCAAGGATACGCACGAGACCGAGCGGCTGATTCGCGACGAGATGGGCAAGACCGCCAGCGTGGCCTGCATCGGGCAGGCGGGCGAGAACCTGGTCAAACTCGCCGGGTTCATCGCGGACGGCGAGCACGCGGCGGCCCGCACGGGCCTTGGCGCGGTGCTCGGCTCCAAGCGGCTCAAGGCCATCGCCGTGCGCGGCACGAGGGGAGTGCCCATCTACGATCCGCCGCGTTTCAAGGAACTCTCGGACGAACTCACCGAGTTGCTCAAGCAGGACAAGCGCAGCGGCGTGGAACTGCCCACATATGGGACGACGGCGCTCTTGCGGCACCACATGGCACTGGGCGGGCTGAACACGCGCAACTTCCAGTCGGGCGTGTTTGAGGGCGCCGACCAGATTGACGGCGATGCGCTGAACGAGCGGTACCTGGTGCGGCCCACGGCCTGCTACCGCTGCCCTTGCAAGTGCGACCGCTACAGCGAGGTGCACGATGGCGAATTCGCGGGCGTGGCGGTGGGCGGGCCGGAGTACAGCACGCTGGTGGCGTTCGGCTCGGCGGTGGGCAACAGCAACCTGGCTGCCATCCTCAAGGCGAACGACATGTGCAACCGCTACGGCCTGGACACCATTGAGACGGGCAACCTCATCGCCTTCGCCATGGAGTTGTACCAGCGCGGCATCCTGACGCGGGAGCAGGCCGATGGGCTTGATCTCACGTGGGGGAATTACCATGCCGTGCTGGAGATGATAGACCGCATTGCGTTCCGGCAGGGGTTTGGCGACTTGCTGGCGGAGGGGATCGCGCAGGCGGCGCAGGAGATCGGCCATGGGGCGGAGCGGTACGCCGTGCACGTGAAGGGCATGACGCCGCCGCCGCTGGACCCGCGCGCCGTCAAGGTATACAACTTCCGCTACGCGGTGGCATCACGGGGGGCCGACCATCTGCGCATCTCCGCGCCCGGGGCCTACGGGCTGGATGCCCTGCCGCCGGACGAGGCCGCCGCCAAGTTGAAACTCTGGGAGAGCATCGTTACCATTCCGGACCTCATGGGCGTTTGCAAGTTCCCCTACTCGTACTACGCCGAGACGCCCGATTTGACGCTTCGGAAGATGCTGACTATCGTACCGGGTCTATATTCGGCAGCGACGGGGCTGGAGGTTACCGGCGACGATTTGCTCCGCGTGGCCGAGCGCGTGGCCAACGTGGAGCGCGCCCACAACGCGCGGCTGGGCGTTGGCGCGAAGGACGATACGCTTCCGCCGCGCTTCACCGAAGACGTGATGCCGGAGGGCCCCGCAGAGGGCAGGGTGTACGACATCCTGGACGCGCTCAAACCGGCGTGGTACAGGGCGCACGGCTGGGATGTGGAGACCGGCCTTCCGACCCGCGCCACGCTGGAGGCGTTGGGCCTGGCCGACATCGCCGACGACCTGGAACGCCGGGGTGTCCTGTCGGCTTGAGGCATCCGCGCGGACATGCGATCACCTGTTTTGGAGGCGACATGGTAAAACTCATTGATCTCAGTATGGAAGTCAGCAAGGATATGGTGGTTTTTCCCAGGGTTGCGCCGCCCATCATGGCGATGCTGGAGAGTTGGGAGGAGTTTGCCACCAACATCGGCGCGGCGAAGTACGGCGCGACCTGGCTTACGGCCCACTACGTCGTCGTCTTGGGCGACCACGTGGGCACGCACGTGGATTCGCTGCGGCACATGCGGAGCGACGCGCCCGGCCCCGAGGGCATCCCGCTGGAGTATTGCTACGGCGACGGCGTGGTGCTGGACTTCAGCGACAAGCCGGTTGGCTACGGCATCACGCCGGAGGACTGCGAGGCCGAACTGAAGCGCATCGGCTACCGCCTGAAGCCGCTGGACATCGTGCTGGTGAAAACCGGCGCTTCTCGGTACAATACCGAGATGCGCTACCTCACCGACCACTGCGGTATGACGGGCGAGTCCACCGAGTGGCTGCTGGACCAGGGCATCAAGATGGTGGGGATTGACGCGCCGACATGGGACCGCCCGGTGCGGTCCATGTTTGAGACGAAGCAATTCTGGCCGGCGCACGTGGTTATGCTGCACCGCGAGTACTATCATCTGGAGAACCTGGCGAACCTGGACGCCATCCCGAAGCCCTTCGGGTTCAAGGTGTCGGTTTTGCCCATCAAGTGGAAGGGCACGACGGCAGCGCCGGTGCGCGCCGTGGCCATCTTGGACGAATAACCCGCACCGGCATGTTCGGGGCGCAGGGGAATGGGTATCGTTCTGCTGCGCCCTTTTTCGCGCGATGAGGGATTGGAATGCCCAGGTTCGTGGCGATTCTGGCGTCTTTGGACACGAAGAGCGAAGAGGCGGCTTTCCTGCGCGACATCGTCCGCGCCGAAGGCGGCGAACCGCTGGTGGTGGACACGGGCGTGCTGGGCCAGCCGGGGATTGAGGCCGACGTTCCGCGCGAGGAGGTGGCGCAGGCCGCGGGCACGACGTTGGACGCCATCATCCGCGAGGGAGATAAGGCGCGCGCGTTGGTGGCGATGGCCGACGGCGCGAGCCGCATCCTGTTGCGCATGCTGGCGGAGGGGCGGCTGGGCGGCGTGCTGTCCGTCGGCGGGTCGCGCGGCACCGCGCTGGGAACCCGCGTGATGCAGGCGCTGCCCGTCGGCATCCCCAAACTCATGGTGTCCACGATGGCCAGCGGCCCAACCCCATTCGGGCCGTATGTGGGGACCAAGGACATCACGCTGATGCATTCGGTGGCCGACATCAGCGGGGTGAACTCGGTAACCCGGCCGATCTTCGCCAACGCGGCGCGGGCCATCGCCGCCATGAGCCGCGCGGCTGCGCCGGTGGCGAAGGCCAAATCGCGGGTGCTGGCGGCTACGATGCTCGGCGCGTCCACTCCGCTCGTGGAGCGCATTCGGCAGGCGATGACTTCGCCCGAAAGCGAGGTCATCGCGTTTCATGCGGTGGGCACGGGCGGTCGGGCCATGGAGGAACTGGTCGCCCAGGGCCTCATGGACGGCGTGTTTGACGTAAGCCCCACCGAACTTCTGGCGCATCTGGCGGGCGGGCCGTACAGCGCCGGCCCGGAGCGGATGCGCGCCGCGGGCGAACGTGGCATTCCCCAGGTGGTGGCCCCGGGCGCGCTGGACTTCATCATTGAGGGGCCGCCCGACGCGCTCCCGCGCCGCTACGCGGGCCGCAAGACCATGCGCCACACGCCGACTATCACCCTCGTGCGCTCATCGCCCGATGAGATGCGCGCCGCGGCGCGGCTTATCGCCGAACGGCTGGCCGAGTCGCGCGGCCCGGCGGCGCTGATTCTCCCGCTGCGGGGGTTCAGCGCTTTCTCCACCGAGGGCCAGCCGCTGCACGACCCGGACTCGGACAGGGCTTTCGCGGAGGAAATCCGCGCGTCCGTGCCCGCCAGGGTTGAGGTTGTGGAACTGGACGCCGCGCTCAACGATCCTGACGTAGCCGAGACCGCCGTGCGACTGATGCGGAGCATGTTGCGCGTGTAATGCGGCGCGGCTTTGCCTTGGGCCTGCCGTTGTGGTACCCTGTGAAAAACGCGCCGGGGAGGGAGTGATGGCAAGGAAGATTGCGATTATCGGGACCCTGGACACCAAAGGGCCTGAGGTGGCCTACATCCGCGACTTGATTCGGGCGCGCGGGCGGGACACCATCGTGATAGATCCGGGCGTTTTGGGCCGCCCTACCATCCCCGCCGACGTTACGCGGGAGGAAGTGGCCAAGGCGGGAGGGCGCGACCTGCCTTCGCTCATCGCGGCGGGCGACAAGGGCGAGGCGATGCGGGTGATGACAGAGGGCACGACGGCCATCCTGGCGCGCCTTTACGCCGAGGGGCAGGTGGGCGGAGCCATCGCGGTGGGCGGCGGCCAGGGGACGGCCATCGGCGCCACGGCCATGCAGGCGCTGCCCATCGGCGTGCCGAAGGTGATGGTCTCCACCATCGCCAGCGGCCGCAACATCTTTGAGCCGTATGTGGGCACCACCGACATGACCCTGATGCACTCGGTGGCCGACATCCTGGGCGTGAACGCGGTAACGCGGCGGGTGTTCGGCAACGCTGCGGCGGCTGTGGTGGCGATGGCCGACGCCAACGAAGCGGTGCAGGATTCGGGCAAGGTTACCATCGGCGTTACCATGCTGGGACTGACGACGCCGTGCGTGTTGCGCGCCAAGGAGCACCTGGAGGCATGGGGCTATGAGGTCGTGGGGTTCCATGCCAATGGTACGGGCGGGCGCTGCCTGGAGCGCCTGGTGCGAGAGGGGCTTGTCCGGGGGGTGATGGACATCAGCACGCAGGAACTCACCGGGCACGTGTGTCGCGGGCTGTTTGACGCCGGCCCCGAGCGGATGACGGCCGCGGCCGAATTGGGGCTTCCCCTGGTGGCGACGCCGGCGGGCACCGATTACATCGTGCTCGGGCCGCTGTCGTCCCTGTCCGAGGAGCACAAGGCGCGCCCGCTGATCATCCACAATCCCAACATTACCCTGGTGCGGACGGCGCGCTCCGAGATGGCGGAGGTCGGGCGGCTCATGGCGCGGCGGCTCAACGCGGCCAAAGGCCCGGCGGCGGTACTCATCCCGATGGGCGGGTTCAGTTTCTCGGACAGGCCCGGCCACGCGTTCTATGACCCCGACGCCGACGCGGCGCTGGTGGAGGCGCTGGAGGCTGCCCTCAATCCGAATGTGGAACTTCACAAGATTGACGCGCATGTCAATGACGAGGCGTTCGCCGATGCCGTCGCCGAGAAGATGCGGGCGTTTATGGAGGGGTAGCGATGGATGAAGCCTGGCTTCGCGCCGCCGAGGAGTTCGCTCGCGTGTCCAGGCGCGTGTGGGAGCGCGGGCTGGTCGCGGGGAGCGGGGGCAACATCAGCCTGCGCATCGCGGGGACAGGGCTGGTGATGATCAAGCCGAGCGGCGTGGCGGCGCTGGACTGCGGGCCGGAAGATCTCATCGGGCTGGATTTGGACGGGCATATTGTCGTTGGCAAGGGCAAGCCCAGCAAGGACACCAACTTCCACCTGGGCATCTACCGCGTGCGGGATGACGTACGCGGCATCGTCCACGCTCATGCGCCGTGGGCCATTGCCCTGGGGCTGTTGGGCGACGCGGAGTTGCCGTTGCTGACGACGCAGGCTGAGGCGAAACTGCGGCGGGTTCCCGTGCTACCCTTTGCGCCTTCCGAATCCGACGAGTTGGAGGCGTTGGTGGTGGGCGCGTACCGCGATCCCGATGTGGCGGCGGTGCTGCTGGCGCGCCACGGCCTGGTTGCCGCCGGGCCGACGCTGGCCGTGGCCGAGCAGATCGCCGAACTGGTGGAGGAGACGGCGCAGATTGCGCTCCTCGTGCGCATGGCGGGAGGCCGCTGACCGCGCGGTTACTCGCTGTCGTGGCCGGGGAACCAGTCCCGCAGGAAGGGGTACTCCCGAACCAGGTGCTTTACCGACTGCTCGCGGGGAGCAGGCTGGCCGACTTCGTAGGAGGCCAACGGCTGGGAGTCGGCCTGCACCGTCCTAAGAATCGGGTGCTGTTTGCGCTCCGGCCTTGCCATGCCCACCGAGGACAGGATGTCGGCCATTTGCTCCAAACTGGCCAAGTTGTGGCCCGGCAGGAAATCGTCTATGAAAGGCAGGGCGGCGACCATGCCGCGCTGGTCGGGCCGGAAGCCAGGCGTGCCCAGCAGGGGGTTGAGCCAGATGAGGCGGTGGCAGGACCGCTGCAGGCGCGCCACCTCGCGGCGCAGGAGGTCAATGTCGCCCCGATCCCAGCCGTCGCTGATGACCAGCACCACGGCGCCCGAACCCAGAACCCGCCGCGCCCATCGGAAATTGAACGCCTTGAGGGCCTCCCCGATGCGCGTGCCCCCGGACCAGTCCAGGACGGCCTTGCTCACCTCGTCCATGGATTCGTCCACGTCGCGGTGGCGCAGGTGGTGGGTGATGCGGGTGAGCCGCGTCCCAAAGACGAACGCCTCCACCGGCACGTCCTTCATGCCATGGGTGAGGGCGTGGACGAAATGCAAGAGCATGCGCGAGTAGCGCTCCATAGAGCCGCTGATGTCGCAGAGGATGACCAGCGGGCGCGGGCGGTGGATGCGCAAGCGGTAGGCGAGTTTCAGCGGCTCGCCTCCGCTGGACAGGTTGTCGCGCACGATGCTGCGGAGGTTCAGGCGGCCTTTGGAGCCTGTGTGGTATCGGCGGGTGCGGCGTTGCCCCAGTTTCCACTGCAAACTGGCAATGGCGCGCTTTGCCTCCTGGATTTCCTCCCAGGTCATCTCGTTGAAGTCCTTGTGGCGGAGCACCTCCGTGGGGCTGTAGGTGTGGGTGAACTTCTGGGCCGGCACCTGCTGGTCGCCGTCCTCCGGTTGGGTCCCCAATTCCGACGGCTCGTAGCGCACAGGGCCGGCGCGCAGGCCCTCCGCGGGGCGTTCGGGCAGGCGGGCGCGCTTGGGCTTGGCAGGCTTTGAGGGATCGTGCTTTTCCGGCTGCTGCATCTCCCAGAAAATGCGGAACGCCTGGTCAAACACGGGCAGGTCCTCGCGGCGATTGACGAGCAGCGCGCGGGCCGAGTAGTAGAAGGAATCGCGGTCGGTGATAGAGACGTAGCCCAGGGCCGTTACCAGATCCAGCATCTGGCTTAGGCTAACATTGACGCCCATGAGGCGCAACAGGCGCCCGAATTGGAGGATATGCGCCAGGAGATGGCCGCCGTTGGGGAGGTCTTCGGAGTCGCCGAGCCACTCGGCCAGGATATCCTCTGCGTAGTCCACGCTCATCGCATCTGTCTCGGGGTCATGCGGCAAGGGAACGCCGTGGGCTATCCGCCGCAAACGGGCGCTTCGTATCCCGCCTCGGGGTTGTATTCCGGCAGGCAGGGGTGCGGGGGCGCCATCTTCTTGTAGTCCGGCTCCTTGCCCTCGCTCCGGATCTGGGCGCGCAGGCGGGCGATCATCTTCTGGACGGGGCCATTGCGCACGGCCTCAATGTCGTCCTGATACTTCAGGAGCACGCCCAACGTGTCGTTGACGATGTCCTCATCCAGTTCGTGGGCGTCCAGCGTAACGAGGGCCTCGGCCCAGTCCAGCGTCTCGGCGATGCCCGGCACCTTGTACAAGTCCATGTGGCGGAGTTCCTGCACCAGGAGCACCAACTGCTGCGCCAGGTGGGAGGTTGCCTGCGGCACCTTGAGCATGACGATTTGATATTCCTTCTCGGCGGTAGGATAGTCTATCCAGTGGTAGATGCAGCGCCGCTTCAGGGCGTCGTGAATCTCGCGCGTGCGGTTGGACGTGATGATGACGATGGGCGGTTCCTTGGCGCGGATGGTGCCAATTTCGGGGATGGTGATCTGGTAGTCGCTCAGCAACTCCAGGAGGAACGCCTCAAACTCCGCGTCGGATCGGTCTAGTTCGTCAATGAGCAAGACAGGCGCTGTGCCGCGCTCGCTCAACTCAAAGGCTTGGAGCAGGGGCCGCTTGATGAGGTACTTCTCGCTGAACAGGTCTTGCTCCAGGTCGCCGCTGCACTTGCCATCCTGGGCTTCCAGCGCGCGGATGTGAAGTAACTGGCGCGTGTAGTTCCACTCGTAGATGGTGCTGTTGACATCCAGCCCCTCGTAGCACTGGAGCCGAATCAGGGGCCGGTCCAGCATGTCGGCCAGCGTCTTGGCGATCTGCGTCTTGCCGACGCCAGCCTCTCCTTCCAGCAGCAGCGGCTTGTGCAGTCGCAGCGTCAGGAAGAGCGAAGTCGCCAGCGCCTGGTCAGCGACATAGGCGTGCTCCAGAAGCGCCTGTTGCAAATCCTTGATGGTATAGAAGTCTTTTGCGGCCATGCTGTCCCTCGGTTCTATTTGTTGAGTGTTCTCGGATGGCGCTCGCCGCGGTGCAAATGCAAAGGCCGGGCAGTTCATCTTTAAGAGTATTATACTCTCAGAAGCAGGCAGCGTCAAGAAAGGTGCAAACGGTCTTTTCCACAACTCGGTCGGTGTTGGGGTCGCCTGTGCACGACAACGGGCGTAGGGCAGGTTTGCATACCTACCGCGTGCTCCAGCGGCTATGGAAAGCCGCCCCACGTGTTTGGGCATTGTGCCACCAGTCCATTGCGGGCGTACGGGGTTTGCATACCTGCCTCCTGCTTCCGGTCGGCGGGCGACAGTTGCGTTGATTGTGTGGCATTTGCGGCACGGTGCGGGTTGGTATATAATCGCGCTGGGTTGGGGAAGTGTCGGAACTGGCAGACGAGCGTGACTTAGGATCACGTGGAGCAATCCGTGAGAGTTCAAGTCTCTCCTTCCCCACCTGGGCGGCGCGACCTGACGCCGCATGGATCGGGCGGAAGTGGCTCAGCGGTAGAGCATCTCCTTGCCAAGGAGAGGGCCGCGGGTTCAAATCCCGTCTTCCGCTCCTTGCGTTGTCGGCTGCCAGGGCAAGAGGGCTTTGGTGGCACGGGCGACTCATGTTATAATCCGCGCGTTCTGGAAGGACGTTGCAGAAGGAGATAGCGATTTGAAATTCACGACGGAATCCCTTGAGAACTGCCAGGTGGCGCTTACGATAGAGGTGGAGCCAGAGCGCGTGCAGTCGGAGATGCAGAAGGCGGCGCGCCGCCTCGCGAGCCGGGGCCGCATCCCGGGCTATCGTAAAGGCAAGGCCCCCTACGCCGTGGTAGCCCGCCACTACGGCGAGGATGCGATCTTTGAGGAGATGCTGGACGGTTTCGCCGACGAGGCGCTGCGCGAGGCACTCAAGGAGACTGGGATCATGCCCTACGCTCCTGCGAGCCTGGTAGACGTAACGCGAGACCCCTTCACGCTGAAACTGTCCATCCCGTTGCCCCCGAAGGTGGACGTGGGCAACTACCGGGAGATTCGGAAGGAGTTCCCGGATATCTCCGTTACCGACGAGGAGGTCAACGAAGCCCTGGAGCGCATCCGCAAGGATCAAGGCTCGTGGGTGCCTGTGGACAGGGCGGCGGAAAAGGGCGACATGGTCTTCGTAACGTTTGCCGGTAGCGTGGACGGTTCGGCTGTGTTTGACGAGCCGGATGATTTTCCCCTTATCGTTGGCGAGCCGTATGGGGAGCCGCTGCCCGGCTTCAGCGAGCGGCTGGCGGGAGCCAAAGAGGGCGACGACCTGGAATTCACGGTGGACGTCCCCGAGGGTTACCCCAAACAGGAACTGGCCGGCAAGCCGTGCCAGTTTCGGGTGCACGTGCTCTCCGTGCGCGCGCTGGACCTTCCGCCGCTGGATGACGATCTGGCGAAGATGGTCGGCGACTACGAAACCCTGGACGCGCTACGGGCCAAGGTGCGCGAGGTGTTGTTGGAAGAGCATAAACGCCAAGCCGAGGAGCAGTTCGGCGATGACGTGCTGGACACGATTGTCGCCCAGAGCACCATCCAGTACCCGCCCACGATGCTGGAAGAGGAACTGGACTCCATGATGGAGAACATAGAAGCGCAGTTGAGGCGCGAGGGCCGCGATCTGGATTCCTATCTGAACCTCGCCGGGCAAACCCGCGAGGATTTCCGCGCCAGCCTGAAGCCGCGCGCGGAACGGAACTTGCACCGTGGACTGGTGCTGGCCGAGATAAGCCAACGGGAGAAGATTGAACCGGATCCCCAGGAGTTTGACGAGGCCTATGAGGAATTGAAGGAGTCCTACATGCGCGCAGGGTACCCGGAGGAGGTCGTGGAGCGGAGCAACCTGGGGGAAAGGCTCTTCGCGCACATGATGACGGAGAAGGTCATGGAGCGCATCCGAGAGATCGCGACCGGCCAGGCTCCCGAAGTTCCTGAAGAGCCGCCGGAAGATAAGAACTCGGACGCGGGCTGATTCGGAGGCTTTCATGGAAAACCTGATCCCCATGATCATTGAGAATACGGGGCGCGGCGAGCGTGCCTATGACATCTACTCGCTTCTGCTCAAGGAGCGGGTGATCTTCCTCGGCACGCCCATCAGCGACCAGGTGGCCAACCTCGTGGTGGCGCAGTTGCTGTATCTGGACCGCGAGGATCCGGACAAGGAGATTTCGCTGTACATCAATTGCCCGGGCGGGGCGATTTACGCCGGCCTCGCCATCTACGACACCATGCAGCAGGTGCGCGCGCCCATCTCCACCATCGCCGTGGGCTGGACGGCCAGCATGGGAACGGTGCTGCTGGCGGCGGGCACGAGGGGACGCCGCTATGCGCTGCCCAACGCGACGATCCACATGCATCCTGCTGGCGGCGGCATGCAGGGCTACGCGCCCGATGTGGAGATCGCCGCCAAAGAGTTGTTGCGGACGCAGGACTTGCTGCACCGCATCCTGGCCCGACACACAGGGCAGCCGCTGGAGCGCATCAAGCACGACTTTGACCGCGACTTCTTTATGGACGCCAATATGGCGAAAGATTACGGGATCATAGATGAAGTCTTGACGCCACCCTCCCTGAAGGCGGAGGAGCCAGCCCAGTCCGAGGAGTCCAAAGATGCCTAGACTCAGCCGGGCGGAAGAGGTCTGTTCGTTCTGTAGGCGCAGCCAGCACGAGGTGGATCGGCTCATCGCGGGGCCGGACGGGGTCTATATCTGCAATGATTGCGTGAACCTGTGCCGCGAAATCCTTGAGGCCGAGATGCTCCAGCCCAAGGAGACTCCCGCCGAGTTCATCCCCCAGCGCATCCCCAGCCCGCAGGAGATTTACCAGCGCCTGGACGAGTACGTGGTGGGCCAGGAGCGGGCCAAGAAAGTCCTGTCGGTCGCCGTGTACAATCACTACAAGCGCATCGCGTCGGGCGACGAGTGCTACGACGTGGAACTCCAGAAGAGCAACATCCTGCTCATCGGCCCGACCGGCTGCGGCAAGACGCTCCTCGCCCAGACCCTGGCGAAAATCCTGGACGTGCCTTTTTGCATCGCCGACGCCACCGCCCTCACCGAGGCGGGCTACGTGGGCGAGGACGTGGAGAATATCCTGCTGCGCCTGATTCAGGCGGCGGATTTTGACCTGGCCAAGGCGTCCAAGGGCATCGTGTACATTGACGAGATTGACAAGATCGCCCGCAAGAGCGGCGACAACCCCTCCATCACCCGCGACGTTTCGGGCGAGGGCGTGCAGCAGGCGCTGCTGAAGATCATAGAGGGGACGGTGGCGAACGTGCCGCCGCAGGGTGGCCGCAAGCACCCCCATCAGGAGTTCATCCAACTGGATACGCGCAATATCCTGTTCATCTGCGGCGGCGCTTTTGACGACCTGGATCGGATTATCGCCGAGCGCATCGGAGTCAAGGGCCAGGTTGGCTTCCCCAAGGGCGCCGAGGCGCGTCGCAAGACCGAGTGGACGGCCTCCGAGTTGCTGCGCCAGGTAACGCCGGACGACCTGCTGGCGTATGGCATGATCCCCGAGTTTGTCGGGCGCATGCCGGTTACCGTCAGCGTGGATCCCCTGGACGAGGACGCGCTGGTGGAAGTGCTCACCCGTCCCAAGAATGCCATCGTCAAGCAGTATCAGCGCCTGTTCGCCATGGACAAGGTGGAACTCACGTTCACCGAGGGGGCGTTGCGCGCGGCGGCCCGCGAGGCGATGAAGCATAAGACGGGGGCCCGCGGCCTTCGCACCATCATTGAAGAGGCGCTGCTGGATGTCATGTACGAGATTCCTTCGCGCCGCGACGTGCGCAAGGTCGTCGTGAACGAGGACACCATCTGCAAGCGTTCCAAACCGATCCTGGTAACCCAGTCCGACAGGGGCATCGTGGGCCTGGAAGAAACGGCCTAAATTGCTCCGTGGACGATCGCGATAAGGGGTGAGGGGGCATCCTCTCATCCCTTTTTGTTGCGAGGCTGCCGTGCTGAGTGAGGCCGCGTTTGCTGCCACGAACGGAACAAGAAGTCGTCGCGGGCGACTTGGGTTGCGGTGGGCCGTGGGACTTGCGCTTGTCGCGCTGGTGACGGTGCTAGCCCTAGGGGCTTGCCACCCGACGCCTGCCCCCACCACGGCGGCGCCAACTGCGCCGTCGCGGACGGCGACGCCAAGCCCTGCCCCGTCGGCAACGCCCTCTCCCACGGCCACGCCGACCTCGCCCGCGCCGTTTGCCTCGTTGCCGTCGGAACCCCAGGCGCACGCGCGCGTCATGGTGCCCTCGGCGGTCCCATACCTGGAGGGGTTGCAGAATGCCCCGCGCTATCAGATTGCCGCGTCCTTTGACCCCGCGACGATGTCGCTGCGCGGCGCCGAGCGGGTGCGCGTGGTGAACCGCAGTGGCCGCGCGCTGTCGGAGGTGTACTTCCGGCTGTACCCCAGCGCGGGCAGGCTGTACGGCCCCGCCCGGATGGAGTTGAGCCGCGTTACGGACGACTGGGGGAAGCCGCTGGACTGGGCCGAAGGGGCCGATGTGTCCGTGGTGCGGGTGGCGCTGCCGGAGGCGTGGCGGCCGGGCGAGGCGCTGATGTTGTACCTGGAATGGCGGGCCGACATTCCGGTGGAGGGCGAACAGCCCTGGACTCGCGAGCAAGGCTACGGGATATTCCGACAGGCGAAGGGGCTGACCCTGCTGGCGGAATGGTTCCCGATGCTGGCCGTGTACGAGGGCGAGGGCTGGCGGCTGGACGCGGTGCCCGACTGGGGCGACCCGGTGTACAGCGAGATCGCCTTCTACGAGGTCTGGTTCACCGCGCCGGAGGGCTACACCATCATCGCGACGGGCAGCGAGGTGGCTTCGGAGGCGGGCGTCCACGGCATTACCCACGCGTTCCTTTCGGGGCCGGCGCGCGATTTCTTCGTGGCGCTGTCGCCGAGCCTGAACGTGGCGTCGGGGCGCGTGGGCGACATTACCCTGCGCTCCTACGCCTATCCCGAGCACGGGGCGGCCCGCACCGAAGCACTGGTCGCCGGCAAGGATGCCCTGAGCGTCTTCAACGCCCGCTTCGGGCCTTACCTGTATCGCGAGTTGGACATTGTGGAAGCGCCGCTCATCGGGCTGCTGGGGATGGAGTATCCGGGCGTTGTGCTTGTTTCCGACGCGCTGTACACGCCCGCCGAGAAGTGGCGGCTGGACGTTACGACGGCCCACGAGATCGCGCACCAGTGGTGGTACGGGGTCGTGGGCAACGACATCCTGCGCGAGCCGTGGCTGGATGAGGCGCTGGCTACGTTGTCCTCGGGCGTGTACGTGCAGGACATCATGGGCGGGGAGGCTTTCCGGTCGCAGTACGCGCAGTGGGTGGAGCGCTATGAGACGGGCCAGAGGAACGGAACCGTGGGCGCGGTAACCTGGCCGGTGGGGCGGTTTCGGAGCAGTTGGGACTACGTTACTACGGTGTATTATAAAGGGGCGATTGCGCTTCAGACCCTTCGCGCAGAGATCGGCGACGATGCGTTCTTCCGGGCGCTGCGCCGCTACTACGAGCATTCGCGCTTCCAGGTGGCCCGCGGACAGGGTCTGCTGGACTTGCTAGAAGAAGAGGCCGGGCGCGATTTGGACGCCTTCTTCCGACAGTGGTTCTTCAGCGAGTGATCACTTCGCGGGCGTTGGCGTGGCGACGTACTGGGGCTTGCCCTGGAGCCACAGGGTGTCGGGGGGCACGTAGGAGCCGTCCTGCCGGGCCAGGGTGAGCAGCAGGTTCGCGCCCTTGAATGGCGCCTGAGGGAACGGTTCGCCGGCAAGCGCCACCACCTGCCCCCGATAGACGGGGCCGTAACTGAGCGAGGGCTGGGCGGGAGTCAGGTTCAGCGGCCTGTAGGCGCCCGACTTGTCCTGTTGCACGGCCTGCCCATGCCAAAGGTAGATTTGGCTGGCAAACCCGGCGGGGTGGATGAAGTTGAGCACCAGCCCTCCTTCCTTGAGCAGGGCCGTCGGCTCTGTTACGAGCAAGACCTCCACGACGGCGGCCTCGTGCGGGGCCAACACCAGCCCTCCGTTGTTGACATAAAATCCGATGATGGGGATGCCTTCCACCGTAACGAAGGCCGGCGACCGTCCGGTGTTGGCCTCTTTCGGGAAGGGCAGCGTAAGCCCGAAGGGCGGCGTGGCGATGGGCATCGGGGTCGGCGGGGCGGTGGGGGCCGGCGTGGCTGGCGCGGCGGTAGGCGCGCTGCAACAGGCGGCGGCCAGCGCGCACGCAAGGATGGCCGCTGCCGCGCATACACGGCGCGCCAGGCGGGACGTGCGTTGGGGTATGTGCGGCATTGGCTCTCCTGTCCTATTCGGGCTGTAGGATTTGCACCGGAACCTTGCACAGGCTGCGGAACCGCTCGGCGTCCGCCTTGGAGCCGACGATGTCGCCGTAGTGCAGCGGGATGGCGAGTTTTGGCTGGATGGCGTTGGCGGCCTGGGCGGCCTCCTCGGCGGTCATCGTGTACTTTCCGCCCACGGGCAGCAGGGCCACGTCGGCGCGCACCGATTTCATTTCTGGCGTCAGGTCGCTGTCGCCGGCGATGTAGATGGCGTGGCCTCCCGTCTGGATGACGAAGCCCACATACCCAGCGGCCTTGGGGTGGAACTGCTTGCCGATGTTGTACGCCGGCACCGCCTGGATGCCAACCCCCTGGATGGTGATGGAGTCGCCGGGCTTGACGACGTGGACGTTGCCTTTGAGGGCGGCGGCGACGGTCGCAATGGTAACCACCGACGTGGAATCCTTGCGGATTTTGTCCACGTCGGGCTTGGAAAAGTGGTCGTAGTGGTCGTGGGTGATGAGGATGAGGTCGGCTTTGGGCGCGCCGCTGCGAATCTTCCACGGATCCACGTAGATGATCTTGTCAAAGTCCAGGCGCACGGTAGCGTGGCCGAGCCAGTGGATATGCGCGATCATTCTACCCTCCTCTGGGGCCTGTGCCTGCCCCTGTTTGCCGTGTGTGTCAGCAAGGGTTGCCCGGAATGCCAGCGGTGCGACACGGGTTGCTGCGCACCACGCTCACTATAGCACCGCGGGGGAGGGGCTGTCAACTTGCCCGATGGGGAATGCGCGCTGTCCTTGTTAGCGTTTTTGTGCTATAATGACCCCGCAGTTCAGTCAAACCCATAGGAGGAACCGTTCATGCCCCCGATATTTGACAAACTGGCGAAGGGCGTCAGCAAGGCCGCCGAGCAGGCCAAATTTGAGGCCGAGAAGGTGCGCAAGACCTCGGCTCTCAACGCCGAGATCGCCAAACTGAAGCAGCAGGTGTTGGAAGCCAAGGTGGCGATCGCCGACAAGGTGCTGGAACTGAGGGCTGCCGGAATGCACTTCCCCGAACTGGAGGAACTCATCCCGGCCATTGCTGACCTGCAGGCGCAGGTGGCTGCCAAGGAGCAGGAACTGGCGGCGGTGAAGGCGATGCAGTTTGAGGGCGCGCCTGCCGCAGGGCCGGCGCAGCCCGTAGAACCCGCTGCGCCCGAGCCGGCGCAGCCCGCCGAGCCGGTAGCCCCCGCCGCCCAGCCCGCCGCGGCCCCGGCTAGGTTCTGCCCAAACTGCGGCGCGAAACTCAGCGAGGGTGCGAAGTTCTGCCCCGACTGCGGCACGAAGATCGGGTAGCCGACGCCGCAGCGGCCTAGTCCTGGACGCCGATCTCGTCCTCATCGGGCGGGCCTTGCACGTCCAGGACTCGGCGCGCGTCGTCCGCGAAATCGTCGGGCACGAAGACGTGCACCTCGCCCAGGCCGTCCATGGTGATGCCGATGGCCTGGCCCGCGCTCTCGTATTCCAGGAGCGCCGGAATGCCCGCGGCTTCCAACTTCGTCTTGATGACCTGGGCAGGCAGCATTCCCTGCGACGTGTACACGAGCGTCAGGCCGGGCCTTCTGGGGCGTGTGGACCGAAACATCACTCCTCCTCGCTGTCTGCGGCGTCGGAATCGTCGGGAGGCCAGACGATCTTGCCCGCGCCATGGCCGATCACCTGGCCGAACGGGGATTCCACCGGTCGCGCGAACACCAGATACCCCGTGTGCGCGATCATCCTGTCCATCGGGCGGAGCCGTCCGGGCAGCGTCTTGTACTCGCGCACCAGCAGTTCCTCCACCTGGACGTTGGCGAAGGCAAACTGCGCCAGCCCCTCCAGCAACTGGGCTACCTGGTTGGTCGTGGGGACGATGGCTCCGAAGAACCCGCCCTGCTTCAGGGCGGCCCGCGCCTGCGACAGGTACTCCCAGGGGTGGCGCACGTCCAGAAAAAGCGCATCCACATCGGTCTCGTCAAAGCCTTCGGCAATGTCGCGCTCCTTGAGTTCCACGCGGTCCAGCAGCCCGAGCGATTCCAGGTTCTTGCGGGCCAGGGCCAGGGCCTGGGGGTTGGACTCGTAGGAGTAGATGCGTCCTTGAGGCCCCACCGCCCGCGCCAGCGCCAGGGTCAGCCCCCCACTGCCCGTGCCCGCCTCCACCACGCGGCTGCCCGCTTGCACGCCCAGTTTCATGAGCGTGTAGCCGATGTCCTTCGGGAACATGATCTGCGTCGCCCGCTTGAGTTCCAGGATGAGGTCTTCGGTGGAGGGTTCCAGCACCAGGAAGGGTACGCCGAGGTGGGTCAACACCTTGCGGCCAAGCGGACGGCCGATGATTTCGGCGTGGGCGATGACGCCGTGCTTGGTGTGAAGCGCGCCGTCTTGGGACAGGCGCACCAGATAGCGTTTGCGGTCTTTGGCGATGAAGAGCACCACGTCGCCTTCGCGGGCTTCGGCCATGGGTGGAGCCTCCTGTGCAGGCTGGGCCGTGCGTCGCCGCCGCCCTGGGGCGACCGGCCTGCGCCCATTATAGGCCGCGATGGGCATGTGCGCAATTCGCAGTGGCGCGACAAGGCTCACAGCGGGCAGTTCCGGCGTCTGGCGTGCCATCTTTGACGCCAGCGCCCAAACTCATAAAATAGCCGTGGCGATTGTACTTTGCGGCACAACAGGAGGATGACATGGCGTCGGAAGAACAGGAAGGCCCCCAGGCGGTGGCGACGGCACCTGCGGGGCGGAAGAAGCGGCGCCGCGGGCACGTTCACGTGTTTGACAACTGGTGCAAAGGGTGCGGCATCTGCATCGCGTTCTGCCCGCAGCACGTGTACGAGATGGACGAGGACGGCAGGCCCGTGGTGGCGCACGAGGATCAGTGTACGGCGTGCCACTGGTGCGACGTACACTGCCCCGACCTGGCTATCGTGGTAACCGAAGTGGAGGAGGAGACGGATGGCAGCGCGACTGATGCAGGGCAATGAGGCATGCGTGGAGGGCGCGCTTGCCGCGGGATGCCGCTTCTTCGCCGGCTACCCGATCACGCCCTCGTCGGAGATCGCGGAACTCCTGTCGCGACGCCTGCCCCAGGTGGGCGGGCACTTCATCCAAATGGAGGATGAGATCGCCAGCATCGCGGCGGTCATCGGCGCGTCGGTGGGCGGCGTCAAAGCGATGACGGCGACCAGTGGCCCGGGGTTCTCGCTCATGCAGGAGAACATCGGCTACGCGGCCATGGCGGAAATCCCGTGCGTCATCGTGGACGTGCAGCGCACGGGGCCGAGCACGGGGTTGCCGACCAAGCCTTCCCAGGGCGATGTGATGCAGGCCCGGTGGGGCACCCACGGCGATCACCCCATCATCGTGCTGTCGCCGTCGTCCGTGCTGGAGGCGTTCCTGCTGACCGTGCGGGCGTTCAACCTGTCGGAGAAATACCGGTCGCCGGTCATCTTGCTGATGGACGAGGTGGTGGGGCACATGCGGGAGCGGGTGGAACTGCCCCCGCGGGAGACGCTGGAGATCACCGATCGGGTGGCTGCCCACGTGCCGCCCGAATGGTACTTCCCGTTTGAAGATCCCAGCACGGACGTGCCGCCGCTGGCTCCCTTTGGCGAGGGCTACCGCTATCATATCACGGGGCTGTTCCACGACCGGGCGGGCTTCCCGACGGAGCGCGTGGACGAGATTGACCCTTGGATCGCTCGCGTGTTTGGCAAGATAAACCAACATCTTTCGGACGTCCTTTCGTGGGAGGAGGACTTTCCGGCTGGGTCGCGGGTGCTGGTGGTGGCCTACGGGGCCACGGCCCGCGCGGCGCGCCATGCCGTGAAGTTGGCCCGCGCCAAGCGGTACAAGGTGGGCTTCCTGAAGTTGGAGACCATCTGGCCGTTCCCCGAAGAGGTTACGGAGCGGCTGGCCCGCCAGTGCAAGCGGGTCATCGTGCCCGAGATGAACCTGGGGCAACTGGCCCTGGAAGTGGAGCGCGTCGTTGGCAGGCAGAAGGTTCGGCGCGTGAATCGGGCCAACGGGGAAATGATCACGCCTCAGCAGATTTTAGCGGCCATTGAGGAGAAGTAGAGGTGAGACGCTACGAAGAGAACCGCATGTACCGTTACCTGCGACGCCACAAGAAGTTCCCCAACGTATGGTGTCCCGGCTGCGGGATAGGCATTGTGATGAGCGCGATCATCCGCGCCATAGATCGCCTGGGCTGGGAGAAAGACGATATCGCCATGATTTCGGGCATCGGGTGTAGCGGACGGATGCCGGTGTACATGGACTTCAATACCATGCATACCACCCACGGGCGGGCGTTGGCCTTCGCGACTGGCCTGAAGATGGTGAAGCCGGAGATGCACGTGATTGCCATCATGGGCGACGGCGACGCCCTGGCCATCGGCGGGAACCACTTTATCCACGCCGCGCGCCGGAACATCGGCATTACGTCCATCGTCATCAACAACTCGGTGTACGGGATGACCGGTGGGCAGTATTCGCCCACGACGCCCACGGGCAGCCTTGCTACGACCGCGCCCTACGGCAACATAGACCAGCCGTTCCCCATTTGCGAACTGGCCATCGCGGCGGGTGCGACGTTCGTGGCGCGGGGCACGGTTTACCATGCCGTGGAACTGGATAGGCTGATTGAGAAGGCGCTTGTGCACGAGGGGTTCTCGGTGGTGGAGGCTGTCAGTTACTGCCACACGACCTTTGGGCGCATCAACAAACTCGGCACGGCTGTGGACATGCTGCGCTGGCAGAAGGAGAACAGCGTAACGCGGGAGGCCGCCGCCAAGATGACGCCCGAGCAACTCCAAGGCAAGATCGTTCGCGGCATCTTCCACGAACGGGAGTTCCCGGAATACACGGCCGCCTACGCCAAGATCATAGAGCAGGCGATGGCGGGGCAGCGCCGGGTATGAGGCTCAAGGCGCACGCAGGAGGCATCATGAAGAATAACGAACGGTACGAAATCCGGCTGGCGGGCGAAGGAGGGCAGGGGCTGATCCTGGCCGGGCTGATCCTGGCCGAAGCGGCGGCGGTGTACGACGGGAAAAACGCCGTGCAGACGCAGTCCTACGGGCCGGAGGCTCGGGGCGGCGCCAGCAAGGCCGAGGTGGTCATCAGCGACGGCGTGATTGACTATCCCAAGGTGATCGCCGCGGACCTGCTCCTCTGCATGAGCCAGGAGGCATGCAGCAAGTACGTGTACGACCTGAAGCGAAACGGCATCCTCATTGTGGACTCGGTCCACGTGGACCGGGTGCCGACCAGCCGCGCCTACATGATTCCCATCACCCGCATCGCGGAGGAGGCGACCGGCCGCCGCATCACCGCCAACATGGTGGCGCTGGGCATTATCGTGGGCCTGACCGACATCGTGTCGCGGAAGGCCATAGAGGCGGCGGTGCGAGCGCGGGCGCCCAAAGGAACAGAAACCATCAACCTCAAGGCGCTGCAGGCGGGACTGGACGAGGCGGAACGAATCCGCGCCGAGAGCGAGCGGGGCCAATCTGCGCCTGCCCGCACATCCTGAGCGCCGGACAGGGGCGAGTGCAATGCCGCGCCAACCTGATTTGAGCGCCTATGCCGGGTACTGGGTGGCCCTGGTGAGGGATCGGGTGGCGGGCGTGGGGCGCACGAGAGACGAGGCGTACCAGGCGGCCAAGTCGGCGCGCCGCCGCGAGGAGCCGCAGGTCGTGTACGTCCCGAATCCGACGCGCGACGACGGCTGTCTGCATGTCCCGCCAGCGCGGGTGGCGGATTCGCAGGGGCCTTACGACGCGACGCCAGGGGCCATCCGCCGCGTGGCCGAGGCCATCGGGCAGCGGGAAGCGACTGCTTTCCTGGTTGGCGGCACAGTGCGCGACTTCCTATTGGGGCGCGCCGTCCACGATGTGGATATCGTCGTCCCTGGCGATGCACTTGGTCTCGGCCGGTGGCTGGCCGACGCGCTGGGCGGGGCCTTCTACCCGCTGGACGAGCAGCGAGACGTGGCGCGCGTGCTGTTTTCGTGGCAGGGCGAGTCGTTTTCGGTGGACGTGGCGGCGTTGCGAGGGCCGACCCTGGACGCGGACCTGCGCGCGCGCGACTTCACCATCAACGCGATGGCCATGCCCATGGGCGACCTGCGGCGCGAGGCCATTGTGGATCCGCTGGGCGGGCTGGCCGACCTTGGGGCGGGCGTCCTGCGGCCAGTGTCGGATGCAGTGTTTCGGGACGATCCGGTGCGGACGCTGCGGGCTGTGCGGTTTGTGCATGAACTTCGCTTGAAGGCGGCCCCAGGGCTGGATGGGGCCGTCGCGGCCGATGCGCCGCTGCTGGCCAGTGTGGCGGCGGAGCGGGTGCGGGACGAGATGAACCGCATGGCGGCGTTGCCCGATTTCGGGGCTTGCCTGCGGGATATGGAGCGGCTGGGGCTGCTGGATATCGTGCTGCCCGAACTTTTGGGCCTTCGCGGGCTGGCGCAACCCAGGCCCCACGTGTGGGATGGGCTTGAGCACAGCCTGCGGACGGTGGAGGCGGCGGAGGGTCTCGCCGCGGCATTGTTGGGCGGCGCGGAGGGCGGGCCGTGGGCCGATTTTGTGGTGACGCTCGGCCCGTTGCGCCCGCAGGTGGCCGACTATCTGGCGTCCTGCGTTGCGGCCGGTGAGTCGCGCCTTGTGCTGCTGAAACTGGCGGCGGCGCTGCACGACATCGGCAAGCCCGCCACGCGGACGGAGGAGAGGGGCCGCGTGCGGTTTTTTGGTCATCCGCAGGTGGGCGCGGAGATGGCCGCGCAGGCGCTGACCCGCCTTCGCTACAGCGCCGCGGCGGTGGCGCTGGTGTCGGGCGTGGTGCGCGAACACATGTGGCTCCTGTCGCTGGTACGGACGCGCCAGGTTACCAATCGGGCGCTGTACCGGTTCCATCGCGCCGTGGGCGATGGAACGGTGGCAGCGGCGCTGTTGTTCCTGGCCGACCTGTTCGCCACGCAGCCCGTGGAGGACGACCCGTCTTGGACAGCGGCGCAGGCCATCGTGCGGCGCGTGCTCCATGCGTGCCTGTGCGAGCCGCATGTGGTGTCGCCGCGCCCTGTGGTGGACGGGCGCGAGTTGATGGCCGCGCTGCAACTGAGCGAAGGGCCGCTCATCGGCGTGTTGCTGGACGCCATCCGCGAGGCGCAGGCCGAAGGGAAAGTTACGACTCGCGAGGAGGCGCTGGCGTTGGCGGCGCGGGTGGTGAGACGCCAGCAGAAGGTGGGGCGAGGTGGAGATCGTTGACCTGGGGCTGGAGTTGCGCGTTGCTGCGGCCAAGGTGGGCAAGTACGCCACGCGCGAGAGCGGCGACACGCTGGAGATGATAGAGAGGCCGCGTGGAGGGCTGTCATTTGTGCTCGTGGATGGGCAGAGCAGCGGGCGCGGGGCCAAGGCCATCAGTAACACCGTGGCGCGCAAAGTGGTGTCGCTGCTGGGCGAGGGCGTTCGGGATGGAGCCGCCGCACGCGCCGCCCACGATTATCTCTTCACCCAGTATCAGGGCAAAGTTCGCGCCGACCTGACCATCCTGTCGCTAGACTTGACCACGAGGACGGTGGTGCTGTCCCGCAATACGCAGTGCCCTGCTATCGTGCGGCGGGACGGGCAATGGAGTGTGGTGGATGAGTCCGCCCGACCTGTCGGGCTGTACGCCGCCACGAGGCCCACGATTCTGGAGTTTCCCTTTGAGGCTGGCACGTGGGTGATTGTTTCCACCGATGGGCTGTGGGCTGCCGGACGGAATCGGGGGCCGTGGGATGTGCTCGGGTACACGCAGAAGGTGGCCGAGGCTACGCCGGACCCGCAGGCCGTCGCCGATGCGCTGCTGCAGCGGGCGCTGGAGTTGGATTCGGGCAGGCCCGCCGATGACATGAGCGTGCTGGTGCTGGGCATCGTGCCCAGGGCGGAGCAGGGAGAAGTGCGGCGGTTAGTGGTGCGCGTGCCGATATAGGGGCAGGCCGGGGGCATGAGGGTTGGTATTGTTGGAGTGTGCGGCTCCGGGAAAACCTCGCTGGTGTGGCGGCTGAGGCAGGCTGGCTACGATGCGGCGGAGATTGCCCAGGAGCATTCCTACGTGCCCGACATGTGGCAGCGCATTCACCCGCCCGACGTCCTCATCTTTCTGGATGCGGAGTATGAGACGGTGATGCGGCGCCGGCCCAATCCTCTGATGACACCGAGGCTGTACGACGAGATGCGCCAGCGCCTGCAGCATGCCCGCGAGCACGCCGACCTTGTCATCGCCTCCGATGGGCTGGACGAAGACCAGGTGTTCCGCAAGGCCGCGGGCTATTTGACACGCCTATTGCCGTAGGCTATAATGGGCCTCACCAAGCAACGCTTTCAACAATCAGGGCTCCTGGGAGCCACGCGCCGAGGAGCCCTGGTTTATGTTGAAGAACTTGAGCCGGCGATGCCTTTCCGGCTGAGGAGGAGAAGCGCTTCATGAGGGATCGGAACTTCAATTTGCTGATTCTCGTCATCCTCATTGCGGCCGTGGCCATCTGGATTGACTGGCCCGGCCACGACACCCTCAAATTGCCGCTCATCAAGGGCACGCGGGATATCTCCGTGCGGCTGGGCTTGGACCTTCAGGGCGGGACGCAGGTGCTTCTGGAGGCGGATGTGCCGGAGACAACTCAGGTGAGCGCCGAGGCGATGGAAGCGGCCCGCACGATTGTGGAGAACCGCGTCAACGGCCTGGGCGTTACGGAGCCGCTGGTGCAACTTCAGGGCGACCGCCGCATTATTGTGGAACTCCCCGGCATCAAAGACCCGGATCAGGCCATCGCGACGTTTCGGCAGACCGGCCTCCTGGAGTTCATAGACTCGGAGACGTTCATTGAGCCCGGCACGGTGGTGAAGACGACGTTCGGCACGTCGGATCCCGGGCCGATCACGCCTACCGTTACGCCGACCGCCGAGGCCACCGCGACCGAGGTGGTTACGCCTACCGCCCCCGTTACCGAGACGGGCACCGTTACACCGACGGTTACCCCGACGCCCGCGCCGGAGATTATCTACAAGACGGTGATGACGGGCAAGGACCTCAAGAAGGCGGATGTGGGGTTTGACAATACGGGCAAGCCGCTCATCCAGTTTGAACTGCAGCCGGAGAGCGCCCAGTTGTTTGCGGATCACACGGCGGCCAACGTGGGTCGCTATCTGGCCATCGTCCTGGACAAGGTGGTCATCTCATGCCCGGTCATCAGGTCGGCGATTCCGGATGGCCGCGGCGTGATTGAGGGAAACTTCACCCTGGAGGAGGCGCGCAGCCTCGCGATCCAGTTGAAGTACGGCGCGCTGCCGGTGCCACTGAAGGTTGTGGACAACCGCACCGTGGGCGCGACGCTGGGCTCCGACTCGGTGCGGCGGAGCACGACGGCGGGCCTCATCGGCGTCATCGTCGTCCTGCTGTTCATGACCACCTACTATCGTCTGCCTGGGCTTATGGCGGCGCTCGCGTTGATTCTCTACGGGCTGCTGAACTTCATGGTGTACAAACTCCTGCCGGTAACCCTGACCCTCCCGGGCATCGCGGGCTTCTTGCTTTCTATCGGCATGGCGGTGGACGCCAACATCCTGGTCTTTGAGCGCATGAAGGAGGAGATTCGGGCAGGGCGCAGTCTGGAAAGCGCCCTGTCGGCGGGGTTTGACCGCGCGTGGACATCTATCAGGGATTCCAACATCTCCACGCTCATCACGTGCGCGATCCTCTTCTTCTTTGGCTCCAACTTCGGCGCGTCCATCGTCAAGGGGTTTGCCATCACGCTGGGGCTTGGCGTGATCATCAACATGTTCACGGCCATCACGGTAACTCGGACCTTCCTGCGGGCGTTGTTTGATGCCGTCGGCGAGAAGATTGAAGGCAAGCACTGGCTCATGGGCGTCTGATAGGAATGGACTTGAGGAGGCGAGATGTTTAGTTTCGCACAGAAACGCTACTGGTACTTCTTGATCACGCTGATCATCCTGATTCCGGGCATTGTATCCCTGGCGGTGAACGGGCTGAAGCCCAGCATTGACTTCACGGGCGGGGCGGCGCTGGAACTGCGCTTTGAGAAGCCCGTCTTCCCGAGCGAGGTCCGCGATGTGTTTGTGGACGCGGGGTATACCGACACGTCGGCGACGAACGTGGGGGACGACAAGACGGTTCTCATCCGCATGAAGCAGGTGGATGAGGAGACTAAGGCGCAACTGGTGAAGAAAGTGGAGGAGCGCTTCGGGCCGGTAACCGAATTGTACTTCCGCTCGGTGGGGCCGTCGGTAGGCAAGGAAGTTACCCGGTCGGCGTTCACGGCCATCGGCTTCACGGCGCTGGCCATCGTTGCGTTTATCCTGCTGGCGTTCCGGAAGGTGCCCAACGCGTTCCGGTACGGAGTCTGTGCGGTGGTCGCCATTGCGCAGAACATCCTGGTGGTAACGGGGCTGTTCTCCATCCTGGGTGCTGTGCTGGGCTGGGAGGTGGACGCCCTGTTCCTGACCGCGCTGTTGACGGTCATCGGGTTCAGCGTGCAGGACATCATCGTGGTGTTTGACCGCATTCGTGAGAACATCCCGAGGCGGCGGGGCGAGGACTACGAAACCATCGTCAACCGCAGCGTGCTGGAGACGCTCCACCGGTCGCTGGCGACGCAGTTGAACGCCATGTTCGTGCTGTTGGCGCTTCTGCTGTTCGGCGGCGCGACCATCAAGCAATTCGTGCTGGTGATGCTGGTGGGGATGCTGAGCGAGACCTACGCTTCGCTGTTCACTGCCGTTCCGTTGCTGGTGGTGTGGGAGAAAGGGGAGATCGGCGGGTTCTTCCGCAGGCTGTTCCGGGGGCGCCCTGCCACTGCCTAGACGGGCGCGAACATGGACTTTACGGCGGGGCGGGGTTAACCTTGCCCCGCTTTGCTTTTCGGAGGGGATGCGATGGGCCTGATTTTGGTGCGGTACGGCGAGATCGGGTTGAAGGGGCGAAACCGCAACCTGTTCGTGCGGCGGCTGCGGCTCAACATAAAGGACTGCCTGAAGCGGAACGGCCTGGCGGGCGAGGTTTCGGTGCACGGCCAGCGCCTGTACGTGGAGACCGACGATGTGGACGCGGCGCTGCCCCATCTCCAGCGTGTGTTCGGGATTGTGTCGCTGAGCGCGGTGCATCGCGCGCCACTGGACGTGGAGGCGATCACCACCGAGGCCGTGTCCATCGCACGGGGCGTTGGTTTGGGGCCCGACCGCACCTTCCGCGTGGAGGCGCGCCGCGCTTTCAAGGGCTTCCCCCTGACCTCGCCGCAGATCAACGCCCACGTAGGCGAGGCGATTCGCCTGGCGACGGGGGCGCGCGTGGACCTCTCGGACGATGCGGATGTAACGATAGGCGTGGAGATTCGCCGCGAGGAGGCGCTAATCTTCGCGGCGGCGTGCCCAGGGCCGGGCGGGTTGCCCCTGAACAGTCAGGGGCGGGTGGTGGCGTTGATTTCGGGCGGGATTGATTCGCCGGTGGCAGCATGGCTGATGATGAAGCGCGGGTGCGGCGTGGCCCCGCTCCATTTCACGCAGAGCGAGGTGGAGACCGCGAAGGCGCTGGAGAACTGCCAGGTGCTGGACCGATACGCTTACGGATGGCGCATCAAGCCGCTGGTGTTGAGCCATCACGAGATCATGCTGCCGATTGTGGAGCGGCTCCACGAGTTGCGGGCCGAGCGGTGGACGTGTCTCTTCTGCAAGCACGCCATGCTCCGCAAGGCGGCGCAACTGGCCGACGAGATCGGGGCGAACGCGATCGTTACGGGCGAGAACGTGGGGCAGGTGGCGAGTCAGACGCTGGCGAGTCTGGAGATGATCTCCATGGGAATCGGCAAGCCCATCCTGCGCCCGCTCATCGGGTACGACAAGGTGGACATCATGGCCCTGGCGCGGTCCATCGGGACGTTTGGCATCTCCACGCGCGAATCGCAGCCGTGCCCGTTCCTGCCGTCGTCGGTGGTTACGCGGCCCGCGATGGACAAGTGGCTGGAGTTGCGCGAGCGCCTGGCCGATGTGCTGCCGTAGCGGGAGGGCGAAATCACCCCAACGCCCGGAGGAGCGCCTCCATGTCGTCGGGCGTGTTGTAGAAGTGCGGCGACACGCGGATGACCTCGCCGCGCAAGGACACGACCACGTTCGCCGCCGTCAGCCTCTCGTGAATCTCGGCCGCCTTCAGCGTCGGGTGTTTGAAGCACAGGATGCCGGAGCGCTCCGCGGTGTACTCTATGGGCGTGGTTACGACGTATCCCCGCGCCCTCAGCCCATCCGCCAAGGCGTCCGTGAGTCGCAGCAGGTGCGCCCGAATCCGCTCCAGCCCGGCCTCGGCGAGCAGGTTCATGCTGGCCTGCAGGCCCAGGAGGCCCGGGATGTTGAGGGTGGCTTCTTCAAACCGCCGGGCGGTGGGGTGCCAGGGCATGTCGTAGCGGTAATAGTCGTCGGGGTTTGTGGTGCTGCGCCAGCCCATGAACACGGGCGCCAACCGCTCAATCAGGGGCTTGCGGCAGTAGAAGATGCCGGTGCCCAGCGGGGCCATGAGCCATTTGGGGCCGCCGGCGGACAGGAAGTCCACCTGGGGGTCGTTGACGTTGAACGGCATTTGCCCCAGCGCCTGGATGCCGTCCACGCACAGGAGCACGCCGCGCGCCCGACACAGGGCGGCGATGGCGTGGAGGTCGCACCGGAAGCCGCTGCCGAACTGCACGGCGCTGATGGCGACCAGGCGCGTGCGGGCGTCCATCTGCGCCTCAATGTCCTCGGGCAGGATGCGGTGATCCCGCGCGGGCGCGAAGCGCACCTCCACGCCCCTGCCGCGCAGCGTGAGCCAGGGGTACACGTTGGCGGTGAATTCCTCCTGCGGGACGATGAGGTTGTCGCCGGCGCGCCAGGGGAGGCCATTGGCCACCAGGAGCAGGCCGTGGCTGGTGTTGCGGGTGAGGGCCACTTCGTCCTCGGACGCGCCGATGAACTGCGCTGCCGTCTTGCGAATCTGCTCCACCAGGCCCGACCACCCATGCGAGTAGCGGCAGCCGTACAGGTGCTGCTCCTCCAGCAGGGCTTGCGTCGCCTGGATGGTGGGGGTGGGGAGGGGGGAGCAGGCGGCGTGGTTCAGGTAAACCTGGTTCGCCACGGACGGGAAAAGGCTTCGGTATTCGTGCAGTTCCACAGCATCCTCCTATAGAATCTCGCTACTCCAATAGAACACTCGCATCTTCGGTTCGG